>JAOZQV010000154.1:4895-8310 GCA_029932035.1 Deltaproteobacteria bacterium
CCCTGCTTCAAACCCACTATCAGTGAGTAAACCTTCTGCCTCGCATCATTGAAGATGCCTGAAAGATTCAAGGAATGATTGGCAAATACGCTGCCTGGGGCACCGTTAAACACGATCAGGGGTTCAAACTGGCATCTTCCAAGATCTTCAATGATCTTATCAACAAATTTAACCGAGTTTTTATCTTTCAACACTTCACTAAAATCGATTCGAATGGCCTTGAATGATTCATGGAGGGCATACGCAACACCCTGGGCATAATAGAAATTGTCATCGATTTTGTGCCATGGGATATTGAGTTGGACCAGTTGGGATTCCTTTGCATCCTTTTTAACATCTCCCTCCATACCCAGGACCGCCTCTCTCCGTTTAGGAGCGTTGATTAGCCGGGTGTTCACTCCTCCCATCAGAGAAGCATACTGGTTGAGGAGTTCAACTAAATTGTCCGCCCTCGGATAGAAATGGGACGTACCATTTATCAAGCCATTATAGAACTTCCCCATATCACCATAGGCCTTTGCCCACTTGCTTTCTGCAGATGGGAACCACCACTTGTACGGGTCATTTGAAAGCGCGGTAAAGGCCCCTTCGGCTGAAGGGTCGAGCTTATCAGTGGTCCTCATCCGGGAGAGGTTATCCCTTAAAACGCGAATATTATACCTGACAACCTCCAACTCCCCGATCTGAAAACTCGGCATATTGTCGAGAAGGACCGTTGGCCAGAAAAGATCATTGGGCAGCCAGTTATCAGAAATTTGTTTTATGAGCATTTCATTTGCCTTGATAAATGCCGCGCCCTTCACATGCGTATCTAATTTGCCCAGTTCGAGCGGCTCGGGCTTTTTTGAATTGATGCCCATAATAATGAGAGTGATCACGACCAGAGCCAAAATGATAAAACAAATAGCCCCAGTGTACTTCTTTTTTTGGGAATCCTTATTTCTCTCTTCCATAGCTTCTTACGATCCTCCTGCAGTCAAACTCCCGGGTTGAGTGTTTAGCAAATCAGGGACCTGTCTAACGAGTTTTGCAGATATTCCGATTGATTTTAGAAGTATGCGGCCTCAATTGTCAACAGATAATGACATGTGACAATCAAGAAACTGCTGTGGTGTGGATATTCCCCCTGTTAAGGAAGGATCACAAAGACCTTTCTGGTGATAAGGACTCGCATTTTTAGGGCTCAAGTATAAGAGAGACGGAGTTGGGGGGGTCAAGAAAAATCTGTCTGGAAGGCAGAGAAATCGATTCTGGAATATTATATCGACTATACGGATTCTCAACTTCCGGTGTCTGATACTCATCTTTGTGTGGACCCTCAATATCCGGAGACCTTCACGATCTGATTTTTGAAAAAAGAATCGGGTTCAACGGGTTCCTTTACTCAAATTTCCACCATTTCCAGATCTCAATGCTAAAATCATATTGAATTCCATAAAGAAATAAGTTAGCATTAAGTCACCATAAAAAAATGGATCAATAGAATTCAATGCGCTTCTTTAAGGTGTTTTGACTCCAGTATTTGATTTAAGATTCCGGTTTTTCTTAGGAAATTATGGAAATATTCGGTTTAATGCTTCAAAATGAGCGCTTTGAAATTATGACACTTCAGGGTACTTTCGGGAAGGGAAAATGAAGAAAAATCATCTGACATTCCCAGTATTTGGTGTTGTGTTTTTTCTTGGGCTGTTTTCTTCTCTATCTTCTGCCGCACCTCTGAGAAGAACAGAAATAGAGGCTTCTGCCGCTAAGATGGCAGCCGCAAGTTCAGGAGAGGTGACCATTATTTTTCACCATTTGACAGATACGGTCAAGTTCATCGGAACGGAACCAAACAAACCGATCATATAAGACAAGGACTTTTCCAAGAGAAACAACACAAAACCTCCTGCATTCGACCGGTCGGCAAGAGACTTTATCAATAGTACACACGTGCTCTTTGGTATTGACGATGCTGATACGGATCTCACTGTTAAGCACGAAACCACAAACGAGAGTGGATATTCTTTTGTGAGATTCCAGCAGACCTACAGAGGTGTACCCGTGTTTGGCGGGGAGATCGTGATACAGCAGAACGGCAACAGGGATATTGTCGCCGCAGTATCAAAGGCGATTCCTGAGATACAGATTGGCACCACCCCTCTGATCGAGCCCCTTGACGCAAAGGAAATAGCCGAGGACTTGGTGGCGAAACAGAATGTGATACAAAAGGATAGTCTCTTCTCTTCGGACCCAGATTTAGTGATATACAATCCCACCTTATTCAATATCAAGACAAACAGGAATTACCTGACATATAGGATTGAAGTCTTTTCTGATGGGTTCCCCCCGACTCAGGAACTTGTCTTCATAGACGCCCACACCGGCAAAGTAGTGCTTCATTTCAACAATCAAAAGACGGCCTTGGACCGAAAAATCTACGACAACAGAGACGATCCCTCTGCCGGGATACCCGGTTACGGGCCGGTGCGCGTTGAAGGACGGGGTCCCACAGGCATCGTGGACTATATTTACGACGTTATCGGCGACTCGTACGTTTTCTTCTGGAACTATTTTGGCAGGGACAGTGTGGATGGAGCGGGGATGCCTCTTGCTGCAACGGCCCGTTACTGCCAATCCGGTTCAGCCTGTCCCTACAACAATGCCTTTTGGTCAGGATATTACAAGCAGTTTGTCGCCGGTTCAGTGGCGGTTACCGATGATAGGGTGGCACATGAGCTGGATCACGGGATGTACCGGGCCGGTTGGTATTACAGTCACGCCCCCGCCCCTTTCCTGCACCGTACAGACGAATGTAACCAGCAGTACCACGGCCACCCACCACAACTTTCTTTGCTGGCTTTCGTAACGCGCCCTTGACATTTTACCTAATATGCACTAAATTGTACACCAAATAGGTTATACCTTGAAGTGTAACATTTCGTACGCTAAATAGAATTAACCATGAGGTAAAATTTGGAAAATCCATTCGCATACAGCAACTATGTTACAGGGGAGTCCTTTTGCAACCGCCGGAAAGAACTGTCTGAATTGTTACGATATATAAAAGGGTCTCAGAATGTCCTTTTGTTTTCACACAGAAGATATGGAAAAAGCTCATTAATCAGGCAGGTTTTTCGTGAAATCAATAAGAAAAAACTCAATATCGGTATGATGCATATCGAGTTGTACGGAACCATATCTGAAAAGGACTTTATCATCAGAACTTTTCAGGGTCTAAATCAACTGGAATCCAATTTTGAACGGCTATTGAAATCCATGAGCAAGGCCCTAAGAAACATCAGGCTCAATCTGAGTATAGATCCGGCAACCGGTGGCACTTCGGTCTCACCATCTTTTGAGGCAGTGAATGAAAAGATGGTTCTGGAAGAACTGATGAACATTCTTTCAAGATACTCGCAAAACCGTAAACTGG
>JAOZQV010000155.1 GCA_029932035.1 Deltaproteobacteria bacterium
CTCGTCCTCTCCGTCAAATTCGGCCAACTGCCCGATTATGACGTGATAGATGAAAACACGGGTGAGACCATCTTTACCGGTGGCGCCGTCTATTTTGGCGATTATACAGGAATCAACGGAGTCTCTTCGGGAGAGCATGTCTATCATCTCGACCTTTCATCCCTCCCTGCCGGGGGGCCTTATTTTATATCTGTAAGGGGAGTGGGAAGGTCTTACTCTTTTGGCGTGGGAGATGATTACAGCAGAGAAATTGCATATGTTCATACCCGGGGGTTGTACCATCAGCGCTGCGGGATTGCCTTAGAAAAGCCCTATACAGAATACACCCGTGGGATATGCCATACAGAGGTTGCTCATACGAAGGTCCCATGGGGAGCATCAAGCTGGATAAAGGTTCCCGAAGGCGCTGAGATGCACAAGATACGCGGAGGATATCATGACGCAGGTGATTTTGACCGGCGTCCGATGCATACCATAATCCCTATTCTTATGCTGAGCTACTACGAGGCGTTCCCTGACCATTTTGTTGACAGCCAGTATAATATACCCGAATCCGGCAACTTAATCCCCGATTTCCTTGATGAGGCCTTGTGGGGATTGTTGGTGTGGGAGTATCTGCAAGGACCTGATGGGGGCATAATGGCCGGCACAGAAAGGTCTGCCCACCCGTCTTATGGAAGGGATAATGCCGCCATTGAAGAAGCAATCTACGGCACATGGGAAGTGTCAGGAGAGGTTACTGCCTGCGGGGCAGGCATGTTTGCTCAGGCATCAAGATTGATAAACCCCTACGATCAGACCAGGGCTGCTGAACTCCTTTCAAGGGCTAAACTCGCCTGGGACTACCTGCAAAATAACAACGTTACAGAACCAAAATCAGAGATAATGTATGCAGCCCTTCAACTTTATCTCGCGACTGCAACGGGTAACACTTCTCAGGATATGAATAATAGCTACCACAACGCTTTCACCGCTATTGCACACTGGATCTTTGTGGAAGGGGGAAAGTGGCCGGACAAATACAAACCCGGGAATTCCTATGCCGAATGTCAGACCGCACACTTCATCAGTTATCTGATTACAGACAAGACTGTTGATCCCGAGTTGTACGATAAGATGAAATCGAAGATCTTCAGTGGTGCGGAAAGCGGAGGGTACATGGGAAAGAGGGCCTCTGAATACCCTTATCCCGTGGGTGTTACAAAATCGTATGGATGGGGAGCAGGAACATCCCAGGGAAAATATGCGGACGTGTATTGTTTTGCCTACAGGTTAACGGATGACAAAGCCAAAAAGCAGGAATATTTCAATGAGGTCAGCCAGTATGCGGACTATACTCTTGGGCTGAACCCTTTAGGCAAATCCTTTGTTACAGGCCTCGGTCATAACAGGGTAAACAGCCCTCTCCACCTCGATTCGTGGTTTACCAGGTATGGAAAAGGAGATCATGAGGGCCATCCCATAGGTAATGTGCCGGGCATGGTTGTATTTGGGCCGAGCGAAGGTAGGAGTCAAGCATTTTACCAGAAAGTAATATCCGACAGGATTTACCCGTCGTGGGATGATCTTCCATTGCAGAAGCGATGGGCGGATGGATGGTCGCTGGTTGGTGGAAACGAATTCTCAACATGGTCGATCTTAGCATGGAATGTCTGTATGCATGGCTTCTTATACAACGCCGGACAAAATGACTTGGCAACACCCGAAACGACCACTAAATAGTGCCCGAAGAAAATAACTATTTCAAAATCTTACTCAAAACTATTTATACTCGTCAGGATCACCCTGTAAAATGACTGATCGCACCGGCAGCAATGATATATATCGCCATGGTCATCACAATCGCTAAGAATGCCTGCGTCATCTTTATTGAAAAGGCAAAACTCAACCCGAGGACAATAAGGTAAATGCGGTAAAATTCAAAGAGTAAACCGATTATGGGAAGCCATGAGAGCAGGTTCACCGCCGATGCATAGGCATTGACCCTGAAGGCGGTCTCATAGGGGCCTGAGGCCTTGAACACCTTGGTAATTATGAGAAAGAGAATCCCGGCGGTAATCAGAGGAAATATTAGTCCGAGGAGCAGGGTGCGGAGCATAAACGCGGGATTTTTCTGTAAGAGTCCAAAAATAAGCACATGAAAAACAATGCAGGAGAGCAAATAGAGAAAAGGGTTCAGAAAGCCACCATCCCTTCTCATGCCCTGAAAAAAAACCTTAGGCGAAAGGAGAATCGTCTTTGAAGTTCGAAAAAAACTCGAAAAGAAATTCTTTGGATCAAACTCGTTATTTAAAAGCTCGTTCATCGCCAACCCGGTTTCTCCTCATCCCTTCCTCCTCCGTGTAGCCCAACTTCCTCATCCTTTTTTCAACAAACTCCTGAATCCCCGAAAGCTGCGTCCCTGATATTTGTTTGAAGCGACCCTGAAGGCCTAAGTATTCGGTCACCGGAATAAGCTTTTCCGGATAATAGGTCAGCCTCACTTCCCCCTCCTCATCCGTTTCCATCAAAGGGAAGCTCCCCGACTCTACCGCAAGACGAACTACTTCTATCGAATCATCTGAGGAGATCCGCCATCCTGCCGGACAGGCAGATAAGAGATGTATAAAACGGAAACCTTTCTTATCCTTAGCCTTTTCAAACTTCATCTGGAAATCTGTTGCGTGGGTCACTACCGCGCTCGCAACGTAGGACGGTCTATGGGCGCGAACGATCTCAAATATATCTTTTTTAAACCGGCCCTCCCCTTCCGGTGTAGTTGTTGTCCAGGCAGCCTCCGGTGTTGCCGAGCTGCGCTGAATGCCGGTATTCATATAGGCTTCGTTGTCATAGCAGACGAAAATAATATCTTCATCCCTCTCAGCGGCACATGAGAGGGCTTGCAGACCTATGTCAAATGTGCCGCCGTCACCGGCCCATACAATGACCGTAATATCCTCTTTGCCCTGGCTGATCAGGGCCTGGCGGACGCCCCCGGCACATGCGGCGCCGGTCTCAAAGGGGACATGCAAAAGAGGCACCCTCAGAGATGTGGAAGGAAAGGGGCCGGCAATGATCCCCCAGCAGCAGGCCGGCATCACCACAATGGTCCGCTTCCCCATTATCTTGAGCACATGCCTCATCCCGAGCACTGCCCCGCAGCCCGGACAACCCACATTGCCACCACTCACATACTCATCCAGCACTATACCCATATCATTTCATCCTTGAAAGCGGGATCGGCCTTTATCCCCTCACAGACCCCCATGAGGATCTCGGGAAAGACCTCCTTCCCTCCCAGGCTTATAATCACGTCATAGATATCAGGATTGTCGTCAACATTATAAAATGCAGAACGAAGTTCCTGTGTAAGGGTCCCCTGTGCACCATAGGATACAGCCCTGTTAAGGACAATAACGTCCTGATGCCCAGCTATGACCTTCTGCAGGGCGTGTTTGGGAAAAGGACGAAAAACGCGCAGTTTGATTAGACCGACCTTCATCCCCTTTTCCCGCATCATATCAACGGCAACCCGCGTTGTCCCCGTCAACGCGCCGGCCACGAGGAATATTGTCTCTGCATCGTCGCAGAGATAGGCCTCCATTAGATCGTACCTGGTACCAAAGACATCTTCGAACAGGTTGTGGCAATCTCTAAAGACCTCAAAGCCACTGGTGAAAGTTCTCTGAATAGCCTTTCGCATCCGATAATAATCATCAGGGAGGGCGGCGTTTCCAAAGGAACGGGGATCATCCACATCTAATTTGAATTGGGGCGCATAGGGAGGGAGAAACGCATCTACTTTTTGCGGTTCATGGACCTCCACCTCTTCCATGGTGTGAGAGATGATAAAGCCATCGATCATTACCATCACCGGAAGGAGGAGTTTTTCTGAGATGTAATACCCTTGAATAACAGTGTCTAACGCCTCCTGGCAGGTTTCACAATAGATCTGCAGCCAGCCGGTATCCCTTTGGGCAAGGCTGTCCGATTGATCCGCCCAAATATTCCATGGTGAGCCGATTGCACGGTTTGCGTTTACCATAACGAGAGGCATTCGCGCACCCACAAACCAGTGCAGTACCTCATGCATCAATAAAAGGCCGTGGGAAGATGTGGCGGTAAAGGCCCTACTTCCCGCGGAGACAGCCCCGAGACAGGAAGCGATGGCCGAGAATTCCGATTCCACATTGATAAAACGCCCTCCCCAGGAAGGAGCGATCTCGGACAGGGTCTCCACGATATGGGTTTGGGGCGTAATTGGATAGGCAAAAATCAGATCAGGCTTCGCCAATTTAACACCAAGCGCCACGGCATCGCTTCCCGTCATCATATCTTTGCTCATTGCTCTGCCTCCATCACAATACACCCTCGAGGGCAGGAGACAGAGCAAATGGCGCATCCCTTGCAAAAATCCAGATCAAAAGTTACTTTCCGAGGTCCTGTTTCACTCACCACAACAGATGCGTCTGGGCAGAAGTACCAGCAAGCGCCGCAAAGGTTACAGGTCCCGCAGCTGAGACAACGACCGCTCTCGGCCATCACCGCATTTTGTGAAGCCTGAGCCACTATCTCTAAAAAGTCCTTGACTCGTTTCCCGGCGCCTAATCGTTTCGGTTCTAAACGCTTTTCTTTTCTGAAATAGAACGTATTCAATTCGTCATAGTTTATTATTCGCCTATTAGCGAGCTCACCAGTTAGCCTAAAGTACTTATCCGTTTCATCCCTGTTCAAAACGCCCATCTTTCCCAGAATTGTAAAGGCGCCTCGCTTTCCAGAGGCAACGGCATGGACCACGGTCCCTTCACCGGTCTCAAAGTCGCCCCCGAAAAAAACCTTATCATCTTTTTCAATACCCATTTCCGGCGCCTGGCCGACCGCAGCTACAACACTGTCAACAACCCTATGCGTCTTCTCCCCGTCGGGTACAATTTTTCCGCCTCTTTCCTTTACAGCATCCTGGATCTCTATCATCAACGAACTATCTATGCGGTCCTCAATTCGGGTGATCAGTTTTCTCTCTAAGATTTGAATCCCCTCTTCCATGCCCTCTTTAATTTCATCAGCAAAGGCCGGGGCCTCGGCCAACGTACGACGGTAGACAATGGTCACCTCCTTGCCCAACCTCATCAGTACGCGGGTCACATCCATGGCTGTATTACCGCCACCCACCACGGCAACCCGATGACCGAGAGAAGGAATCGCCCCCTTGTAAATCTTTTTGAGTATGTTCAAGCCATTGAATATAGCCTTTCCCGAATATCCCCATTGCGGGATATTCCGCGCCCACAGACCGGGAGAAAAGAAAATGAAATCATATTCCTTCGTTAGTGATGGCAGTTCCTCAGGACCAATATCCCGCTCCTTCAGAAAGTTGACACCAAGCGCGAAGATGTTTTCGATCTCACGATCCAGGACATCTCTGGGTAACCGATACTCTGGAATACCATAGCGAAGGAGGCCGCCGGCCTTTGCCTCGCGCTCGTATAGATCCACAACCACTCCTTTCCGGGCCAAAAAATAGGCCGCTGACAATCCGGCCGGACCACTCCCAACGACTGCAACCTTTCCCCTGATCTTATTGATCTCCTTTTTGAGGGGGATATCAAGGCCATAATCACCTATGAATCGCTCCACTGTGCGAATATTCACCTGCTCATCAAATTCGCCCCGATTACAGCTCTCTTCACAAAAATGAGGACAAACCCGACCGCAAACCGCGGGCAGGGGATTCTCTCGGCGAATTATGTTCAGGGCCTCAGTCAGTTTGCCTTCGCAAACCAGACCCATATACCCCGGGATATGGATGTGAGCGGGACATGCCTCGGAGCAAGGGGCAACTCCCTCTTGAAAGACTGGCAGGAGAGTCCTCCACGTCCCGGTTTGGTTTCCTGAAGTATCCTTTCTGGAAATTGGGAATTCTCTGATATCGTGCAGCAGGCCCTTATTTTCCTCGTTATATTTCGATTCCAGAATCTCCAAGAAATTTCCTCGTCCCAACCCTCAACCTCTACACCTGTGAACGGTTACCTTCACTCTTAGCCAACAGATATGCCTCTTCAAATGCCGCCACATTGTTTTCAGTTCGCACGGGGATAAATTTTGTTATCCCTTTAATTATACTTTCCGGCTTCACCACGTCACTAAAGCCTGCAAACGCACCCAGGATGGGCGTATTAATGAAAGGGCTGGTCTTGCTACCAAGACCGTTTCGCAGCGCAGGCGCATTCACATCCATGGTTTTGATATGAAAATCTCCTTTAAGGAAAGCAAAGGACTGAGGGCCCTTAGGGCTGTTGATCAACATCAGACCCCCTCTTCGAATACCCGCCGCCACATTGATGGAATGAACCAGCTTCTCTCCCATAACAATGACGTAATAGGGGTTTACCACCTTGCACCGGAGATTCGGAAATGAGTCATCCATCCTCACAAAGGCCTCCACCGGAGCGCCCCTTCGCTCAGCACCAAATGTAGGAAATGCCTGGGCATGTTTTCCTTCTAAGAAGAATCCGTAGGAGAGTATCCACGAGGCGATCACAGCCCCCTGCCCTCCTCTACCGTGAAAACGGATCTCTATCATAAAAACCTCTGATTCATTCTTTAATCCAAGATCTTCCAGCAGGCATAATGCATAAGGGCCATTCATCAGCCTCGAGTTTCAAAACCTTTTTAACCTCTTTATCATTAAAGGCCCCGATTACCACCGTGCCAAGGTCTAAAGAGATAGCCTGCAGGCAAATGTTCTGAGCAGCGTGTCCCACCTCCATGTGGACATACCTTGTCCCTCTCTCCCCGTATTTGCGGGTGGTCCGCTCATAGATTGCGCAAAACACCAAAACAACGGGAGCATTTCTTATTGGGCTCTGTTCAAGCGCAGCACGCCAGAGACCTATTCTCTTATCCCCGTCGCAGGTTTTGACCAGCTTATGCTCATCAGGCTCATATTTGTATATTCCCGGAGCAAGGTCCCTTACTTTACCTGCGGCAATATATATCTCAAGGGGGTAAAGCGCCCCAGCAGACGGCGCTGTTCTGAAACCCCTATGGCTCGTCACCCCCTGAGCAGCCCAGAGAAGTTGTGAGACTTCATCTAATGTCAAGCCTTGATCCCTGTATTGCCTGACCGATCTTCGTTCAAACAAAGACTTCTCGATTGATGTCCTACCATCAAATCGCGGAGCAGGCAGACTTATAGCTTCCTGTGAACCGATGTTACCCATGGATTCACTCCTCTCTATTTGAAAAAACAGAACTCCACACAAGAAAGTAATCACACCGACCATACACCGAGACAAAATATTACGAATCGCCATAACTTCACCCTATCATAGACGATAAGAGGTTCAAAGCGCAGGGTTTTTCAATCTTCAATCCCCAGAGGTCTCATTTCTTTTGAAAACCCTGAAAAAGTTGTGATTTTTTATCTCATATAATATAATGTTCCGTGCTCAAACGCAACTTTCAATCATTGATCTCTCCGTTCATAAGAACTAACCCATTAATTTTAAAAACAAAGTGTTGAAATAAATGTCAACCTTAAATAAAAAAATGGAGAAAGAAATGACTCGGAAGCGTGTAGGCATAGTCATTTTTAATGATATTGAGGTCCTCGACTTTTGTGGTCCATTTGAGGTATTTTCAGCAACTCGTCTTAATGAGGAGAAGCGGCGGGAAGAGCCTTCACCATTTGAAGTTTTTCTAATCGCTGAAACCCTCTCTTATGTGACTACAACAGGTGGCATGAAAGTCATACCTCAATATTCATTTGAAAATTGTCCACGGCTGGATATCCTCGTTGTTCCAGGTGGATGGGGCGCCCGTAAAGAATTGAAGAACCCAGTGATGCTTGAATGGCTGCGTTCCAGGGCTGCTGAAGTTGAAATACTGACCTCCGTCTGCACAGGATCCATGCTGCTGGGATTCGCTGGTTTGATAGACGGATTGCATGCAACGACTCACTGGCGCTCTTTAGACTGGATGCGAGATTCCTTTCCTAAAGTGTCCGTTGAGTACGAACAGCATGTCGTTGAGGATGGCCGTGTATTCACTTCGGCTGGCATCTCAGCGGGAATCGATATGGCGCTTAAAGTGGTTGTTCGCTATTACGGTAAGGACATTGCGCGAGCTACAGCTGTGCATATGGAATATCCTTTTCCGGCTAATAATGAACGCCGAATAAGCCTTTAAACCGACGCCAAGCGCTGCTCACCCGCGCCCAGTTATGCGCAACAAACCGGTAAACACCGATGAATGTTGAAGCGATTGACCATTTGGTCTTGACGGTTAAGGATATTGACGCAACATGCTCGTTTTACGGGCGAGTGCT
>JAOZQV010000005.1 GCA_029932035.1 Deltaproteobacteria bacterium
CCGACCAGCACCAATTGCCGGAGCTATACAATGGCAATAATTGAACATAAAAAAGCCCGGCTACAAAGCAATCGATGCCCAGTCCCGAAAAATTATGGACAAATTACAGCAACAGGGCGGATTTATCGCGGTCACCGATAAAAGCCAGCCAAAAGTAATCGCCGATATTTTCGGCGTCAGCAAAAAAACATCCAAGAAGGCCATCGGCAACCTGTACAAAAAAAGGCTGATTACCCTTGAAAAAACGGCATATGGTTACAGGAAAATACACAGGAGGTATGTCATGGAAAGCCTATCAAAGGTGAGGGAATGAAAATCTGACATATCTTGACAATCTGCCCACCTTCGGGAATGTTGATATACCCTGACAGTACCTCAAATAATCCATGTCAGCAAAAAGCTGAGATACGCCTTACATATATGACTGCGGTTGAAGATAGAAACCGCGATATTACCTTAATCATAAATTACGAGATCAAATCGGTCCTTAGCCAATCTGGAATTTGCTATTACAAACCACCCTTTCATCAACCACCCTGCATTCCCAGTTCCCATCCAAACCTGGCAAAGCCCATCCTCAAAGTTTCTATATATCCCCACCTTATGATTAAGATCCCCGTTTACGAATTTCCTCCGGTAATAAACATAGCCACAATCCAAGATAAGGAATGTCAAACCGGTAACCGTTTCCGGGAAAGCCCTGAATATTTGGTCGGCAAGATAAACACAAAGAATCCTGGCCGGGATCAGAGGTTCAAAAGGGCGTCGATGCGCTCCTTGTCGAACCCGGTTGCCACCTCGCCGTCCACCACCAGGGCGGGCACGGAGCGAACGCCCAGGCCGAACAGCTCGTCCCGGGCCTCTTCGTCTATCATCAGATCTTTTACCACAAATGAAATCCCTTTGCCGGTCAGATACTCTGCCAGTGCCGAACAAGGGCCTCAGAAGGGTTGCGAATACACGGTGATTTTATGGTCTCCCATATGGCATTCCTTATTTTCGTAGTTGTTTGGCCTTCTGTTCCCGCGCTTTTTCCAGTAGATCCTGCCGCTTGGCTTCTGCATCTTCGGAAATGAAAGGCTGCTCGTCGGTCATGAATTTCTCCATCCACTCTTCGCTATCGGACCACGTGTAGGGGAGATCGACGATGATCCCCGGTCTTTCGGCATCTTCCAACAGCTTCAGCCCTGCTCGGAGGACGCTGCGCTGGTTTTCCGGGTCGTTGGGCCGGCCTGCCGGGTTGCCGAGGGGGTAATTGAGAAAGATCTGCCTCGGGTTGCCGGCGCTGGCAGCGATATCCCGTCCATTGGTATAGGTGACCGTGGAGATTCCTCCTGCTTCCAACACACGGGCTACCAGACTCACGGTCTGGTGACAGACGGGTCAGACAGGCGTCAGCAGGGCCACATCCACGTTGTCTTCCAGGCACTGCCGGAGGATTTCCGGCCCGTCGACTTCGGTGGTCTTGCGGTGGCTGTAATTGGGCAGGGTCCGATAGTAATTTTTACTCAGGCCCTCGAATACCCCTTCCTTGAGAAACTCCTGCATCCGCGTGATGGGAAAATAGGCGTTGACATCGTTCATGTCTGTCTGGTAGCGGTCGTGATCTTCACTGGTGGACAGAATGCGATCAGCAGGCCAGTCGCTATGCACCGTGAAAACTTCCATTTCATTGGTGCCTAACATTCTGGGTTCTTCCAGAGGAAGGCCCTCCTCGTCTAACAGCAGGAACGAGGCCGTGCTAACCAGCGTCACCCGGCATTCCGAAAGCGGCTTCTTCAACGGGACGAAGGGAATATCCTCGTTGTACGCGTAGTTGTAGGTTTTGTCGTAGCCCAGGCTGCGGTAATATTCATGGGTTTTCTCGATATACCTAATATAGTCCATCACACACCTCCTCATTTATGAATATTATGTTTGTATCTTCGATTAGTTGGCTTGGTCTGTGTCCAAGCTTTACTTAGCCCTGTAAAGCCTCGTCCTTTGGGCCTGGCTTCTTTATCCCTAAGACATCTCTTTTAACGCCTCCAGCACCTTCAGGGGATGATCTGCTGCTCTGGCTACTTTCGGCCACTGCTTTTTCAGCTTTCCGTCAGGGCCTATCCAGACGGTGGAGCGTATCACATGTTCCCCCCTGAAATCCTTCAATGTAACCTTGTTTCCGTTCGCATCCGGCAGCGTGAATGCCGGTGCAGCTTTGCCTTCCTGTATTGTCATAGCGCCCTCCTTTACCATCTCAAGAAATCTGAATTCATGCTTTATGCCTGCAACCGCCCCTTCAGCGCTTTATAAACCCTTTCGTGGTGAGGAACCGATACACCGTGTTTTCCGGCCGCTTTGACGATGTATCCAGTAAATGTATCGATTTCTGTTTTTTTCCCGTCTTCAGCGTCCTTTTGCATCGATGTTTTTGTTTCACGGGGGAAGGTGAGCGCCTTATCGATGGTTATTTTCAGGATATTTTTCGGCAGGTTTACGCCCCGTGTCTCTGCAATATGGATAACTTCCCCGAGCAGACCTTCAAGGAGCGATTTCCCTTCGCCATCATCTAAGACACCCCCGATGGTCTTGTCAAGAAATGTGGTGGCGCTTGCAAACGGACAGATGAATATGTACTTTTCCCACACAATGCTTTCAACATCCCTGCTTTTAGCATAATGCCGTGCAAGTAAACTTCCGTAAAAACCTCCTACGCCACCAACACCCATCACAGCAATTTTCATTCCCAAAACCTCCTCGAAACAGAGTGACAGTTAGGGTATACCCTTTACCCCTTGAATTCCACACTTGCTAAAGCTTTTCTATCAGGGCAGAGATACGGTCCCTTTTCTTAAGCTCATTAAGCCATTGCTGAGGCAGGCCGGCTAATCCGAGATGCGCACCCAGAATCATACCGACGATCATTCCCCTTGCAGAGCTATCACCACCTGCCATTACCGATTGAATCAGGGCTTCCTTCAGATCATCGTGGTAACGAGCGATGAGCTGAACCACCCCCGGAAATGCCTCTTCGGTGTGACAACTCTGACCGAATTTTGATATGGTCGAGACGCTGTCTTTCTCTTTTGTGGATAGGCCTGCCTGCACCCAACGCGATAAGGGTGAGCCTCCAAAGTGTTCCAGTGAGACGTTTTTCATCGCTTCAACCGGCTGGGTCCCCTGCAGGACCCGCCATGCAACCCTGGCAAAAAACGCTGCACTGTCAATAGTAAGGGGGCTGTTGTGGGTCATATGGGTCTGGGATTTTGCGTACTCCACAAGTTTGTCAGGATCATTCCGGTAGACGTAAACTAGAGGCGCGATCCTGGCGGCACCGGCAAGATCTTCGGAAGGGGAGCCCGGATCTTCATGGCTGTTTCCGGAAGCATAATTGGAAAGCGTGTCCGTTGTCGCGTGATCCATGTAACCGTTGTAATCCTCAAAAAGTGCACGCCAGCGAGCCGAGAAGTCAGAAAGATCAAAGCCCTTTTTGGCGGCAAGGGATTCCAGCAACACAAAGGTTTGATCTCCGTAATGGGTGAACGCTCCCTTCTCCTTTGTGGCGTGGTAGGAATTAGGTGCGGGCTTCAGGAAGGTATCGACCCTGCCGAACATCTTTGAAATACTCTCGGTATCATAAATCCAGTGGGCACCGAGGGCCAGTGAATCTGCCGCAAAAGAGGCCAGCACCATGGCTTTTCCATTCGCATTCATAGCATCCTCCTAACTAAGTCGATCGTAAATATCCTCCTGACGCGGTGAAAGAGCATGAGGATTTTGTGATGTTACAGGGGTAGTTTAAACACGTTGATAGCTGCCTTACCGAGGAACCATTCGAGTTCCTCCTGATCAGGGGTGTTCGCTATTTGTCTGTCCCCTTTTTTTCTGCTCTCCATCTCTGATGCGCATGGCAATTTCAGGTATACCTCCCTTATACTTAAGGGCGTGTTGTATGGCGTTCCCGGTGCCTAAGGGGAGAAAGGCGACTGGTTTTTGAGCCGTATCAATAGAATTGATGATATCTGAAAGGGTTCTGTCCCCTCTGGCAATGACGAGGACGTCACAGCGGTTGGCAAGTTCCCTGGCGTATTGACAAAAATCCCCCGGCGTTGTGGTATCCAGGCTGTGTATTTCCTCATTTAGTATCTCAGCGGCCCCAACCAGTACAGAATGCTTCTGAGCAATGTTTTTATTGCCAAAGCCAGGATTTGCAATAATCGCGTAACGCATTTTGGCAGTCAAAATTATTGGAACCAGTTTAGGCTAATCACTGAAATGTATAGCGAATAAACTTAGCAATCAAGAAAGGTTGCCCCTCATTCGGTTCAGTTAGCCTCCTGACCATACCGCTCAAAATGAACTTTATCGTACGAAAGAGAAGATTTGGGATGACCGGATTTTTCTTCTAAAGGGTATCCGATGCCGATGATGGATTCCACCACCATGCCCTTTCTCAGCCCGAGAAGTTCGGTCACATATTCTTGGGCGGTCTGTTGTGCGTCGTGTTCTCGTAACCGGATCTGGACCCAGCAGCTCCCAAGACCGAGGTCCGTTGCCGCCAGATGAAGAAGGATCGATGCAATAGCGGCATCTTCTATCCAGACGTCTGACTTTTTTGGATCTGCGCAGACAACGATGGCCAACGGAGCATTTTTCAGAAAGGCCGCGCCATGAGGCTTGGCCTTAGAAAGGCGAACAACCTTCTCCGGTTCAGTGACCACGACGAATTCCCATGGATTTATGCTCCGCGAGGAGGGCGAACGCAACACGGCTTCGATCAGAACATCGACCTTTTCATTTTCAACGGGCCGATCCTGGAATTTACGAATACTTCTTCGGGTTTTTAACAGATCAATAAACACAACTTCTCCTCTCTTCCCAGGGAATCACACTTTTCCCCTAAACCGGCAGATGAATAGCGTGCTACTTTTTTTTCGGCTTAATCCTCTTTAGAAATTCCCAAACGGGCAATGCCGCCAATCCACCAACAATCCCAGAAAGGTAACTTGGCATTACCATATCAAATGAGGACCGCCAAATGAAACCTACGACAAAGCTAACGACTATCATTGAAATAATGGTTATGAGAAATCGCTTCCAGAAAGGCATGTTCACCTCCAAATGATTAGTCTTCAACCACGTCTTCCCGAACCAGCCAGCGCCGATATCGGTGCATGCGCGACAACGACTTGACTGCCTGCTCGGGGGCCGGGTAGAAAACACCTTTGTAATTGCACCCCTCGACACCGACGACAGTCTTGTCCTCAGGTCCCTTGGCCAGACTGACACCAAGGACCGGTTTGTGGTATCGGTCCATTAAATTGACTACATGATGGATGTAATTACGTTCGTACTCGAGGATCATTTCGTCCAGAGCGGTCATATCATCGGGGGAAATGTCGGGATTAGCCGCGAGGCAGGCATTCTTCAGATGGGTGAACAGATGTCTGCGCCCGACAATACCCAGGTTTATTACCGCGTCGCAGCCTTCCCAAGCCATGAGTTGATCCATCACCTTCAGGGGGATGTCGGGGTTGCGGTCTCCCACCAGGTCAACCGGATTGGACCGGCTCCAGAACTGGGGCAATATTTTGTCGAAGGACTCTATCAACTCCGGGGCCAAGCCGGGAACCTCAAGACCGTATTCGTTGCACAGGTCGGCAGTGATGACTCCCCACCCTCCGCCGAGGGTCATGATCGCCACCCGGTTGCTCTTGGGCAGCGGTATTGAAGAAAAGGCGGCCGAAAAATCCAGCATGTCCATCGGCTGATCGGCCAGGATAACCCCAGCCTGGCGACAGGCCGCGTCAAACACACGGCTATCTGAGGCCAGGGCGCCGGTATGGCTGGCGGCGGCTTTTTCACCGGCCTTTGTTCGTCCGCCCCTCAACACGATCACCGGTTTTCTGCGTCCGACCTTGCGGCATGATTCAAAAAAACGCCGTCCGTTCTTGACACTCTCGATGTACAACAGCACCGTCCTGGTCAAACCGTCCACGGCAAACCCGTCCAGGGCGTCCTCTATGGTCAGCATGGCCTCGTTGCCCGAACCGCCGAAGGCCCTGATAGTAATGCCCTGCTCCTCGGCAAAGCCTAACAACTGGACCCCCATGTTACCCGACTGGGCCACAAAGGCCGTCGGCCCGGGAGCGGGACGGATGATGGCGCCGGTGCAGTAAAACTTGTGGTGGGGGTTGCAGATTCCCATGGTGTTGGGCCCCAGAATGAGAATGCCCCGCCGGCGGGCCTGGTCCACCAACTGGTCTTCGAGGGCCTTCCCTTCGGGACCGATCTCGCCGAAACCCGACGTGATCAGGAGCATGCCGGTAATCCCCCTTGCCTCTAACTCCGGCAGAAGATCCATCACCCTGGCCGCCGGTACGGTGACCACGGCCAGATCGACCGGCCCCGGAATATCGGCCACGGATTCGTACACATGCCGCCCGGCTATCTCTCCGCCCTTGGGATTGACGAGATACACCGGTCCTTCGAAACCACCCGCCAGGACATTGGTGAACATGATGTTGCCCCACTTGCCGAACTGGGCCGAGGCGCCCACGAAGGCGACCCCCTTGGGATGGAAGAGGGCGCCCACTTCCGCCGGATCCAACGGTATTCGTTTAGCCTCTTTGACAAGGGCCTTTCTGGTGACGACCAGGGCGTCAACGGCCAGAACTTCACCCTCGGGGGTGATCAACAGGGGGTTGATGTCAACTTCTGCTACGTTCTCGAGTTCGACACCCAATTTGGACAGACCCAGCAAAGTGTTTATCAGGGCGTCACGGTCGGCCGCCGCCTCGCCTCGAAAAGGGCCCAACAGCAACTTGGCCCTGAGTTGGTCGAGCATGTTGTCCGCATGGTCCTCGGTAAAGGGCGCCACCTTGAATACCACGTCGTCCAGGGCTTCAGTAAAGATGCCTCCCAGACCGAACATGACCACAGGGCCGAATTGCTCGTCCCTGAAAAGTCCGGCCACCAGTTCCCTGCGTCCCGAAACCTGAGGTTGAACCAGCCAGCCCTCGAGGTCGTCTCCGGCCTCATCAGCCATTTTCCGGGCGGCCTCGATTAATTCCCCAGGTCCGTTAATGCCGAGTCTGACCAGTCCACGCTCGGTCTTGTGGGTCAGTTTGGCGCCGAGTCCCTTGAGAACGACCGGAAAGCCGATCTCCTTCGCTCGGGTGGCCGCCTCGTCCGGATTAACGCAAACTGCCTCGTCGACGACCGGAATTCCGTATACACTCAAAAGCCGTTTGGAATCGGCCTCGTTCAAAGCGCTGTGTCCCGATTCCAAGGCTCGTTCGATCAGTTCCTTCGGATTCATCTCTAACTCCTCGTTATAATGAAAGCACGGCCGGCCATCTGCAGCAAACGGCCATGCCTTATCACACTCCTTCTCCCCTTTTCATAATGTGATACCACCCTGCCCGCCATCGCGAGCCGCCCAGGCGAGGCAGGCGGCGCATGCGCATGCCCACTAAAACCTATTCGACCTACGGGGAATCAATTTTGAAATATGATTTTGATAACTGCTCGTCGTATTTAAAAGATTCATTGAAAATCTCGATCAGTTTGATGTTTTGCTTGCCAATCATTATGCAGTTGCCAACAATGGCATAAAATAGAATGCTGAGACGCGTTTTAGATGTGTCGTTTCTTATCCTTTCAATCTGATTCTGATTGAATTGATCCGCCAGATCCCTCATGTATTGGTACTGATCGACTATATTTTGATAATTCACAATCTCTTTCTTTCTGAAGGAGGTTTCTGCCTTTAGAATGATATCAAGGATACATATTTTGATTTGTTTAAGCTCTTCGATTTGGATGTCCAAGAGCCCCTTATGTTTATTGCCGATATGCTTGTATGAGCGCAGGATGATATCCCTGTGGCCATCGGATATTTTTTGCAACCTTCTGATTGTCTGGGCGTATTTATAGGATGTTTTTACATCCTCCTTTTGAAGTAGACGTAATACTTTGAAAACATTGGCCATTATAATGTTGGTCCAAATCTGAATTTGTTTTACCTTTTTTCTCTGTTTACTTAGCTGATCTATATCCTGGTCGAATAATGCGTCAAACGATACATCAAAAGATTCCCGGATCGCTTTCAAAAGATATGACAGGTGATCAAAGGTGTTAGAGACTGACGTGTGAGGGTCACGGATTTTCTTCAAATTAAAAATCTTTGCCTCTTCTGTTTCCTTTACACGACCCTTGTGCTGCTTCTGGTTTTTCCAAATTAATGCCCCGGCAAAAAGCATAATAGCTATAACACCCGGCACTTTAAAATAGTAGATTATATTTGCAAAGATAAATGAGACCACAAAGGCGATCAATGCTGTCATAAACCATCCGCCAATCACCGTGAGGACCCCGGTAACGCGGTAAACCGCACTCTCCCTCCCCCATGCCTGATCAGAGAACGATGTCCCCATGGCCACCATGAAGGTTACGTATGTCGTCGATAAGGGGAGTTTCATAGATGTGGCAAAAGACACCACGGCACTGGCAACCATCAGATTAACGGATGCCCGGACCAAATCAAAAGAGGGCTGGTTGTAGCCTACCACAACGGTTTTGTCGGTATGGGGGTCAAGTCGTTGACTGATAGCTTTTCTGATATCCTGAGGAACGATAGTTTTTAAGGAGCCAAAAAACGAATCCGCCATCCTGACAATAGTGCGGGAGAGCCATATGGATTCAAAACGCTCTGTTCCCTCCTCTTGTTGTCCCAGCCTGATTTCTGTTTCGGTTACTGTTCGGGCCTTTTTGGATAACCATAGGGTAATCACCATAATAGTCCCCGCCAAAAGCAATAAACCGGTCTGGGATTGCACTTTTTTACTCAGGGCGCTCATGGCAATGTTGAGGGGGTCACTCGAAGCTATTGCCGTTGTATAGGCATTTAGACCGGCTAAGGGAACGCCGATGAAATTTACCAGATCGTTAGCGGCAAATGCCATGGCCAGCGCAAAAGTGCCCGCCAGGACAATAGGTTTTAAAATGTTTATGCGAAAAAAAGAGATTAAGATTTGTAGACAGGCGGCTGAAATGATGAATATGGAAATCAGGAGAAACAGGGAGTTGGTCTTGACCCACTGGATTGCCTCAGGCGGCATAAATGAGGATCCCTTGGCCCCCTTTACCAGGATAAAAAAGGTAATGGTTGCCATGGCAACGCCGCCCCAAAGCGATCCATAACGCCTGAGCCTCTTCTCATAGTCAAATGTAAAGATCAAACGGGTGACAAATTGAACCAGGGCACCGCAGAAAAAGGCCACAACAATGGACAAAAGAATACCAAATACAATCATCAGGGCCTTGGCTGTATTTATATACTCCCCCAATCCCATAAGACCGCCATTCGTCTGCATTACCTTGATTGCCGAGATTGCCACGGCAGCTCCCAAAAGCTCAAAGATAATGGATACCGTGGTAGATGTGGGTAATCCATAGGTGTTAAAAAGATCCAGGAGGAGGATATCCGTCAGCATTACCGCCATAAAGATCGTAATAAGTTCGGGCATGGTAAAAAACTGGGGATGGAATATCCCTTTCCTTGCGACCTCCATCATCCCGCTGGAAAAGGTCACACCTGTAAGAATCCCCAACCCCGCAATAACCATGATGACAACGTAGGGCGCCACCCTTGAGCCGATTGCGGAATTTAGAAAATTAACTGCGTCGTTACTTACGCCCACAATTAGATCCAAAACGGCGAAAAGCAATAAGACAACAACCGCCACGAAAAAGATTTCAATACTCATGATTTTATCTCATTAAAGGTAATTGACTGGCCAGTCGTGAATCAGTTTTAGCAGGGGCTCAGTTCGCTGTAAAGTAGATTTTTGCCAGTTAGTAGACCCCTTACACATGGGCCGCAGGGAAGAAAAGCCTGAAAACGGTGCCGCCGGAGTTGTAACAATCGGCCTTGTCTCCACAATGTTGACAGAGGTCGACGGTTCCCGGGCAGATCTGGTTCTTTTGAGGGATAAACCGGCACCTGTCCGATTCCATGTCCATCTGAAATCCGTAACGTTCCGCAAAAACCTTAATCCGCAGGAGGTCGGCCCCTTTTCCCCCGGCGTTGAATTCAAAGGGTCTCTTTGAAGAATAATCTATGGTTTCCTGGGTCGGGAAAAAACCCTCGAATATCCTCTTGCTGTCATCGAGGGTTATGCCCACCCCGGAGTCCTTGACCGCCAGTTCAGTACCTGTTCCCTTCTGGTTGACGGAAAGTTCTATTTTTCCGCCGTCAGGGGTGTTTTCCACTGCATTCCTTATAAGGCCGTCCACTACTTTTTGCGCTACATGGAAAGGGAGGTATATGGATGGGGATTTTTCAAGACGCGTAAGGATATCGACCCTGCGGCTTGAGAAAAGGGGCTTTAGAGTATCGATTCTCTCCTCCAAGAAGGCCTCAAGGCTGATCTCCTCCAGGTTGCTCTCGCTGGGACCGAACTCCTCATTTATACGCTGCCTCATCCATTGAACGATTTCCCCCTCTCCCGTCTTCTCGGCAAGCAGTATTTCCAACTCGTCAGCGCACTGATCGAGCAGGAAGGAAAGCATGGTGTAGGTCTTGTATTCGGGGTCCCTCATTATGTCCCCCACCTGATACTGGATGTCCAGTATCCGTTCCAGGTTCCTGAAGGCCCTGTCGTATGTCGACTTCCAGTCCTTTTCGGGAAGGTGCTCTAATCTACGTGAAAGGAGTTTCAAAGAGGCAATCAATATGGATACCGGGGTCTTCAATTCATGGGACAGGTGGTCGATTATTCTGTCTTTTGCCCGGTTGAGACTTGACACCTCCTTATAGGCCTCGCTCAATTCCTTGGCGAACCTGGCATTTTCGATGGAGAGGGCCACAGTGCTCCCTATCATGGTGAGAAGCTTCTTGTCTCTGTCGTCAAAGGCGCCGGCCTTTTTGTTGATGGCTATGATAACTCCTGCGACCTTTTCCCTGGCGCTCAAAGGGACAACGACCATATTGCGGGTATGCAGCCCTATGGCCTTGTCCACCACGTTGTTGAAATCCGGCTCTTTCGAGGTGTCGTGCACGATGACCGGTTTTCCCGTTTTGACCACTCTTCCGGAGACGCTATTGTCGAAAGGGTGCCGCATGGTCTTTATCTGCTGCTGAGCTGAGGAGTCCTCGTAGGCGGCACCCAAAAAGTAGAAGTCGTTCCTCTCTTCGTCAAATAAGGCCACTGCGGCGCCTTCCGTGTTGAGGAGCCTCTTGACTTCGTCACTGATGTAATCGAGGAGTTCTTCCAGTGCGGGATGTCTGGGCAGGGCCCTGCTTATCTGGAACAGGGTCTCGTTGGTACGTTCCATCCTTCTTTCTTCGGTGACGTCGCGAAAAATGAAGAGTTCTCCAAATCCCCCGTCTTCTCTCTCTGAAGGGATCTGTCCCCGGATTATGACATCCAGCACGCGGCCTTCCTTTGTAATCCTCTTTGTTTCGATGGTGTCGTCCTTCTCCCTCAGAAGTCTCCTCAAGTCCTCTACTGTCTGCTCTTTCAGCCCGTGGGGAACAAACGGGATGTTCTTGCCGATAAGTTCTTCCATTGTCCACCCGAACACTTCCGTAAATGCTGGGTTCACGTATGACACCTTGCCGTTCAAGGTAAACACGACCATGGGGTAAGGGACAAAATCGAGCAGGTTCTTGGCCCGCTTCCTCGCTTTCCTCCCTTCACGGAATTCTCTTTCATATCGACGCTCGCTCTCCGTGAGCGCGTTCATTGTCTTGAATTTCTGGGTTACGTCCCTGGCGATTCCCCGGAAACCCATCTTCTTCCCTTCATGGTTTTTTATCAGATAAGCGGAAAGCTCAACTATCCTCGGGTTCCCCTCCCTGTCCTTTATCTCCCATATGAGGTTGGAAAACCCCTGATGGCTTACCCACACCCTGTTCATGGCTTCATAAAGTTTTCTGGCGGGTCTGTCGTCCATGAACCTGGCGAAATTCCGGCCCTGGAGGTCCTCCCTGGGATATCCCAGGACATTGCAGAGGGAGTTATTGAAGTCAGTGAAATGCCCGTAATTATCCGTTTCATAGAAACCATCGCCGGCCTCGTCAATAATCTCCCGGAGCTGGAGGACTGATGGTTCGACTGTCTCGCGTGAGCGTTCCGAGGCGCCTCTTTCCGGTTCAAGCTTATTTTTGTCGTCCTTTTTCATGAAAGTGTACTCCTCGGCCATTGAGTGAATTCTTGACGCGCCTTTAATGGATGACCCCTATTTCTTTGAGCCAAGAGGAGTGACCCCTTAGAATTTAGCGATCCCAGGGTCAGTTCATCGCCGTCTTGGTGGCATATTGCCGGTGCGCCTTAAAATAAGACCTGATCTCTGCGGGTACCGAGGTGAATCGAACCACGTGCGAACGGTTGTCCTCTCCCGAATTCCCTATGACCTTACCATAGAAATCCCTACACTCAAGTTCCTGATCCACTTCTAATAGATTCATCTTCAGGTTGTTCAGCAGTTCAACCGGTTCGTCTAAGGTGATTTCAGCACATTTCCTGGATAGACCGGTCAAAGTTCAACGGAGATCCCGTCTTCAGTGAAACTGATACGGGGAACCAAAAAGAATTACTCTTTTGAAAAACTCTACGCTTGCCTTGCTGAGACGAATCGTAAACTTTACTTTTCTCACAGACTCATAGGAAAATATATCTATTATTTCAGAAAATTATAGCTTTTCCAACACTGAATGTCCAATTTTCAAGCAAATCATGGATATGATCTATTATAACAACGACTTGAAAAGTCAACGACTTAGCCACTTAACGGGGACCTTTTTCATTGACCAGATTAAGAAAAGTATGCAAACATAAGGATCAAATCCTGATGTATGATTCAAGCCAACCCCAGTCCCATCAGTATCCAGTCCCGCCGCGGTGGGACGAAGTAACGCCTCGGGCGTGTTTTGAGGCTATACCTGGCCAGCTCTATAAGGAGAAATGAAATGTACCCAAAGCCATGGAACGTAATCTCCAGCACCAGAAACAGGGCCTATCGCGTCTTCAGCCTTCGAACAGACAGGGCCATATCTCCCCGCACCGGTAAAGAACACGACTTCTTTATCTTGGAGTCCTCACCCTGGGTCAACGTTATTCCCCTCACCCCTGAACAGGAGGTGGTTCTGGTGCGGCAGTATCGACACGGCACCCGGAATGTCACCCTGGAAATCCCGGGAGGACTTGTGGAACAATCAGACACACCTGAACAGGCAGCGAGGAGAGAGCTTTTCGAAGAAACCGGATATCGCCCCTTAGAGACGTTTTCATTAGGAGCTGTCCACCCAAATCCGGCCATACAGAATAATGAGTGTCACACATTCCTGGCAAAAGACGTATTTCTTGCCGGAGGACAGCAACAGGATGAAAGGGAGGATATTGAGGTCCTGCTCCGGCCCCTAAGCGCCATCCCCGGCCTGATCAGTGAAGGAAAAATCACCCATTCTTTAGTGTTGGCCGCCTTCTACCGATTTTTCATGGAATATCGATCTGGTTTTTCTTGGACCTTGGGGGATGTAAGTGTACAGGGTGCATAAATTGTGTGTTGGCGTGCTTTGTGAATCGGGATGAGGATTGTTCTGAAGAGTAGGAGAACCAAGGAACTGGGGACAAAAAAGGGAGTGAAGACTCGAAAACCTCGTTAAAAAAACCTATTTTTCCAAGTAATTGGCAATTTGGCTCCAACTTTGGAATCAACTATTTCGCAGTGCTTTGCAGAATAGTCTTGACTTTTTCGCAAAGTAGTGCAAAATTTACGGCATGAAACGCGCACAGCACGATATTATTGTTAAAGACTTGGCCCGGAAGATGGTATTTCTTACCGGGCCAAGACAGGTAGGTAAAACAAGCCTGTCTCTTGCCATCAGCAAGGGTTTTGAGAAATCGCTTTATCTAAATTATGACAATATTTCTCACCGGGACATCATCCACAAAGCGGACTGGCTGCTTGACACGAAATTACTGATCCTTGATGAACTCCACAAAATGGAGGGGTGGAAAAATTTTATCAAAGGGATCTATGATACCAAGCCCTCCAACCAGCAGATTCTTATAACCGGTAGCGCAAGACTTGAGGCTTTCAGGCAGAGCGGCGATTCCCTGGCCGGTCGTTTTTTCAGACATCGTCTAAATCCCCTTTCAATGGCCGAGATACCCGGTTCCACAGATAACGACCTGAGTTTGTTTCTCGAACGCGGCGGTTTCCCCGAACCGTTTCTCGCCAAGTCTGATGATGACGCCAACCGCTGGCGGCTTCTGTACATCGATGGCTTGATCCGTACCGACATACTCGACTTTGAAAAAATCCACGACTTCCGGGCAATTCAGCTAACCCTTGAGTTGCTAAGACTAAGAGTCGGCTCGCCAGTCTCTTGGTTTTCCCTGGCCAGGGATGTTAACTGTTCTCCCAACACGATCAAAAGGTATGTGGAAATTCTGGAAGCCCTTTTTATTGTTTTCCGCGTAACCCCCTTTCATCGTAATATCGCTCGCTCCCTGCTCAAAGAGCCCAAGATCTACTTCTATGACACCGGCATGGTTCAGGGGGATGAGGGAGTACGCCTGGAGAATCTAATGGCGGTAAGTCTCTTAAAACATCTGAACTGGATAGAAGATTGCAAGGGTAAGAAAAGTGAGTTGAAGACCCTGCGAACAAAGGAGAAAAAAGAGGTCGATTTTTTATTGGTTGAGGACGATGATCCAAAGCTGATGGTGGAGGTTAAGTTATCCGATAAAAACATAAGCCCACCGCTACGCTATTTCCACAAAAAATACGGATTAAAAGCCGCTCAGGTAGTAAAAAACATTGCCACCGAACGGATGGAGGAAGGTATTCAACTACGGCGAGCCGCAAGTTTCCTCAAAGAGTTAACTATCTAATATCTATACTGAAATGTTGGTTTTTCACTACCGCGTCAAATAACGGGTGTATTGTGGTAACCCTCTGACTTTCCTCCAGCCTCCGTAGTTGAGTAAGATGGTCAGCATGAGGGTCGGGTCTTAAGCAGGGAATAAGGGTCAAGAATACCATAACGACTACACGGATTCCCAAGTCCCCGTGACTGCCCGCCATTGCTCTCGCTCAGGCGAGGCAGGCGAGCCCCAAGCATCTTACTCCAGCAGCGCTTCCTTGAGCAGGGACAAGGTTTCCCGGTTTAGCCCGGCAGCGGTCTCTAAGTAATCGACAGGAGAGACATAGGTTTTGTGGAGGTGATCGAGGAGAGCGATGATACATTCACGGGGTGCCGTAAAATAAGGAGACAGCTTTCGAGGATCAACACCATATGACGCGATTCGTTTATAGGCGCCCTTGACAAAGTCTGCAATAAGGATATTTGACAACTGATGATCATCAATGACGGTTTCCTCGGGCACGCCAAGGGCAAGGAGGATGAGTGCGGCACAGGTTCCGGCCCGGTCTTTTCCCCCGGTGCAGTGAAAAAGAAGCGGGCGGTTTTCGGGCTCGATCAACCGTCTGATGACCTCACCCCATATATGAGCGAACTCGTCCAGGTTGCGAATATAACCGCTCAGCATAAAGTCTTCGGTGAGCCAGCTGTCGTCTCCTTTTTTGATTCGCTCCACTGCGCTCACAAAATCTAACTCGCCATGTGTGATGGGGAGATTAAGATACCTTATGGTACCGCTTTGAGGCAGCCGATCCGGAGACTTCCTCACCTCGTTGGGGGTACGAAAATCGATAATTAGCTTCAGTCCCAGGTGTTCCACCCTCATCCGATCTCTCTCGGTAAGTCTGGCTAAGCTGTCTGATCGAAAGACCTGGCCCCACCTGACCCGTCGGCCATCCGAAGACCGATAGCCTCCCAGATCACGAAAATTGACAGCCCCCTTTAGACGCACCTGCCTCCCGGCGATGACCCTTCCCTTCTCACCATCGGGAACCACTCCGAAATAGTAGCGGCGGTCCGGGTCAAGCCCCGAGACCTCGGCGCAGTTCACCCCCACAACCCTGACCGCTTGGCTGGAAGGTACGCCCAAACCTGTCGGGGAGGTTCCATAACGTATGGAAACACCGAGATCCCTACGCTCTGTCTTCCAGCATATCCGAACCGAACGATTGTCCAGTCTTTCAACCCTAATATCCGATATAACAGATGATCGTTTATCTTTGTCCATTGACCTGAAATTCCGTCACACGCCTCCGATGTTTGACCTGCGTCAGGATTAAGACAAAAACCCCGGGGAAGTCAAGATCATTATCAGACGCGCTGAGACCCTCGATTTGTCCCCCTCCGGGAAGATCAAGCTCCCCCGTTGAAACGGGTAATTTTGTAACATCTGGCCATCTTTTCCCCACTATCGCTATTCATGAAGAATAACAATATGTTAATTGCTGGTTGCCACATATTGTGTTACAAAATGCCCCAAAAAACGTCCATTTTCCAAAGACTGCATTAACCTCTTCATCTCCTTGATTTTGCACAATAAAGACCGGTTTCACCTGTCAGGCATGAAAATTGCTGAAAGGCCTATGACAATGGTCAGCAAATTGTGAAGAGGGATTGAACAGGATTGAGGACATGAACGCTCAAAAGACCATCCTTATTGCCGAGCCGGCAGAGGCGCTTTCAGAAAACCTCAAAGCGTTCTCAAAGGACAAGGGGTTTGCCCTTCTGAAAACCGGCAACCTGAAGGAAACCCTTCTCACATTGCAGGAGCAGAGGGTTGACGTGCTGGTGCTTGACGCCATCCTTTTAGAGGAAGATTACGGGTTCATCTGCGTCATCAAAGGGATGGAGCGAGACCTGCCGGTTATAATCTGCGCTGAAAGCAACACCGCTGAACTGGAAAGCGAAATCCGTAAACAGAAAATATTCTACTATCATATTAAATCCTTTGGAATCGAAGATCTCGAGATGGCTATATCCAATGCTATCAACGGATTATCCCACTAACCCGGAGGGCTAGACCATGACGTTAAAGAAAAAGATCGCTTCTCGAAAATTCGTTGTCTTGGGAGAATTCGACCCACCCAAGGGCAATGATTTCTCTCGCCTCACAGAAAGTGCCAACCAGGTCAAAGGCCGCCTCGATGCCCTTGTGATTCCCGAAATGGCCAACGCAGTGATGAAGGCGAGCTCCCTGGGAGGGTGTGCCTTTCTGAATACACAAGGTTTTGAAACCATTCTCCAGGTCTGTTGCAGGGACAGAAACCGTCTGGCCCTCCAGGCAGACATACTCGCTGCTTCAGCCTTGGGCATATCCAACCTTATGGCCGTCTCCGGTGAAGACATCAAATTTGGCGACCACCCGCAGGCAAGGGAGGTATACGATTTGGATCTTATGCAGCTCCTGGAAATTCTCGATAAATTCCGGGAAGGCAGGGATATGGCAGGGATAGAGCTGACAGGCGCGCCTACCTTTTGTATCGGTTCAACCGTCAATGCAGGGGCGATTGGGGGCGCCCTTGATATAGAGATAGAAAACTTGGAAAGAATGGTTGAGGAAGGAGTTCAATTCGCTATAACAACCCCTGTCTTTGACCTCCATCGGTTTCAGCAGTTCATAAAGAGAATAGACACGGAGAAGGTTGCCATAATTCCCACTGTCCTCCTCCTGAAATCGGCGGGTATGGCCCGTTATATCGACCGGAATATCAAGAGCGTTTCTATTCCATCTGAAATGATAAGGGAGATTCAAAAGGCCCCTGATAAATTAAAACAGTGTATTCAGACTGCTGCGGAACTCATCAATCATTTGAAAGAGATGGGGATGGCAGGGGTTATGATCTCGACCGTGGGCTGGGAAGACAAGCTGCCGCAGCTCTTAGATGCGGCTAAACTATGAGAAAGGAAAAAGATGATTATGCCCGATAATCAACCGAAAAAGACGTCAGGTTCTGTCATGGTCTTAGGGGGCGGCATCGCCGGTATGCAGTCGGCGCTGGATCTGGCAAATTCAGGATTCTATGTTTATCTAATTGAAAAATCCTCTGCCGTTGGTGGACTCATGTCCCAGTTGGACAAGACATTCCCCACCAACGACTGTGCCATGTGAGTGATCTCACCCAAACTGGTCGAGGTCGGCCGGCACCTGAACATCGAGATATTAACCACAACAGAACTCAAAGAGCTTGAGGGAGAAGAGGGTCATTTCAAGGCCCACCTTGTGCAACATCCGCGCTATATCGACCTTTCCAAGTGTACAAGCTGCGGGGAATGCTTCAAGGTCTGTCCAATAGATATAGATGACGAATATAATGAGGGCCTGTCAACCACAAAGGCAATCCATAAACAGTATGCTCAGGCCATGCCAGGGGCCTATGTCATTTCAAAAAGGGGAACTGCGCCGTGCAAGGCCACCTGCCCTGCCCATGTGAGTGTACAGGGCTTTATCGCCCTGACCAGGGAGGGTAAATACAGGGAGGCATTGGAGCTGTTTAAGGAGGCCCACCCCTTTCCCGCCATCTGCGGACGCGTCTGTCACCATCCCTGCGAAGAAATCTGCACAAGGGGAGACGCAGATGAGTCCGTGGGGATCCAGCATATCCATCGTTTTTTAGCTGACTACGATTTTTCACAAGAAGAATCTTACCTTCCTGAAATTGCCGAAGAGCGTGAAGAAAAGGTGGCCATTATAGGGGCAGGTCCTGCAGGGCTTAGCGCTGCCTATTTTTTGAGAAAAGGGGGCTATCAGGTCACCGTATTTGAAAAACTCCCTGTGGCAGGGGGCATGATGGCAGTGGGCATCCCTGCCTACAGAATGCCCAGAGATACCCTGGCCGCGGAAATCAAGGTCATTGAGAAGATGGGGGTTGAAATAAAGACCGGCGTGACCTTTGGGAAAGACGTAACATTCCAGGGTCTTAAAAATGATGGGTTTGAGGCCGTATTCTTGGGAACCGGCCTTCATCTTAGCCGGAAATTGAACATAGAGGGAGAGGATCTCCAGGGGGTCCTCAAAGGTGTGGATTTCCTGCGGGATACGGCCCTCGGAACCGAGGTTCCCTTAGGAAAAAAGGTGATAGTTATCGGTGGGGGAAATGTGGCCATAGATGTGGCGCTGACCGCCCTCCGCAAAGGCGCTCAAGATGTTTCATTAGTCTGTTTAGAGAAAAGAGACGAAATGCCTGCCTGGGATTACGAGATCGAGGAGGCCCTTGAGGAGGGGGTGCATATCTCCAACAGTCTTGGACCAAAACGGTTCACTGAGAAAAACGGGGAATTCTCCAGCGTGGAATTTATGGCGTGCACCTCTGTGTTCGATGATCGGGGTCGCTTTAATCCTGAGTATGACGAAACCGATCTGTCCACCCTTGAAGGTGAAACTGTCATCGTAGCCATCGGCCAGGCCGCTGATCTTGCATTTGCCGAAAAAGAGGGTATCACCACAAGCCAACAGGGAGGACTAGAGGCCGATCCCATCACTCTCGAGACACCACTTGAAGGGGTCTTTGCAGGGGGAGATGTCTTCTACGGACCGAGATCGGTGGTGGAAGCTGTGGAATGCGGAAAAGAGGCGGCAGAGAGTATTGATCGCTACGTAAACGGCCTCGATCTGAAAGAGGGACGGGAAAGAGACTGGACTTACGAAAAACCTGAAGTCGCAGAAGAACCTTTTATGCCTAAAACCCCCATGAGACAACTCTCCTTGAAAGAACGCGAGGAAAATTTTAATGAGATCGCCCTCGGTTTCAATGAAGAAGAGGCCAGGGAAGAGGCGAAACGCTGCCTCAAGTGTGGGATCTGCTCTGAATGCTATCAGTGTGTAAAGGCATGTATCGCAGAGGCGGTTGACCACAGCCAGCAGGAAACAGAGAGAGAGATCACTGTGGGGTCAGTCATCCTTTGCCCGGGCGCCGACGTATTTGATACCGACCCCTATGAGGATATTTATCACCATCGGACCCATCCCAATATAATGACGAGCCTGGAATTTGAGCGGATTCTGGCCGCCACCGGACCGACCTTGGGCCATCTTGTGAGACAATCGGATGAAAAAGTGCCCAAGAAAATTGCTTGGCTCCAGTGCGTAGGGTCAAGAGATACAAACCGTTGCGGAAACGGGTACTGCTCTGCCATGTGCTGCATGTATGCCATCAAGGAGGCCGTTATTGCCAAGGATCACAGCGAAGAACCTTTGGACACTGCCATTTTCTACATGGACATGCGAACATTTGGAAAGGACTATGAAAAATACTACAACAGGGCTAAAGACGAGCACGGCGTAAGATTTGTCAGGTCCAGGATACATACCATTGACCCCATACCAGGCACCGACGATCTGGAAATAAGCTATTCTGATGAGGAGGGGATCATCCATCAAGAGGTTTTTGACATAGTGGTTCTCTCTGTGGGTCTGCAGGTCAGTGAAGAGACCATTGACCTAAGTCAGCGTCTCGGTCTGGCATTAGATAAATACAACTTCGCCGCCACCCACCCATTTACCCCTGTCAGCACATCAAGACCCGGTGTTTACGCCTGTGGTATCTTTCAGGGACCAAAGGATATCCCAGGTTCAGTAACCGAGGCAAGCGCTGCCGCATGCGCCGCAGAGACAGCTCTCTCGGAGGCAAGGGACCAGGACACCAAATCTCTTGAAATACCACCGGAAATGGACGTGCGCGGAGAAGAACCGAGGATAGGCGTATTTGTGTGCAACTGCGGCATTAATATCGCTGGGGTGGTTGATGTGCCTGCCGTGACCGAATATGCATCCCGTCTTCCCTTTGTCACACTTGCTGACCAGAATCTCTTCACCTGCTCCCAGGATACCCAGGACAAAATCAAGGAGGTCATCCAGGAAAACAGGCTAAACCGGATTGTGGTGGCATCATGCTCCCCACGCACCCATGAGCCTCTGTTTCAGGAAACACTACAGGCCTGCGGGCTCAACAAATACCTCTTTGAAATGGCCAACATCAGAGACCAGGACTCATGGGTTCATGGAGATGATCCGGAAGGGGCAACAAACAAGGCCAAGGACCTGGTGCGGATGGCAGTGGCCAGGGCAGGTCTCCTGAAACCCCTGGAAGAAAAAAGCATTACCGTAAACAAACGCGCCCTGATTATCGGTGGTGGCGTAGCGGGCATGAATGCGGCCTTAGGTTTGGCTGATCAGGGGTTCGAGACGGTGATCGTAGAAAAAGAGGCCCAGTTAGGCGGCCTTTCTAAGGATTTAACCACCACCATTGAGGGCGCCGACATCCAGCGATATCTTATAGAGCTTGTCGACGAGGTTACCCGGAATGATAAAATCCAGGTTTTGGCAGAATCCCTTATCGTGGGATTCACCGGATTTAAAGGAAATTTTACCACCGAAATCATGGTGGGACCGGGTATGTACGAGAGAAAGATAGACCACGGCGTGGTGATCCTGGCCACGGGCGCCAAGGAATACACCCCAAAGGAATATCTGTATGGAACCGATCATCGGGTTATGACCCAGATTGCATTGGGAAAGCGGCTCGAATTGAAGGGCGCCTCTGACCTTAACCGGGTGGTTATGATCCAGTGCGTGGGCTCTCGCAACGATGAAAATCCCAACTGTTCCCGCATCTGCTGCCAGAACGCCGTCAAGAACGCCCTCCATATCAAAGACCTTAACCCGGATGCGGACGTCTATGTGCTTTACCGGGATATGCGAATGTACGGCCTGTTAGAGGATTATTATACCGAGGCGAGAAAACAGGGTGTTATTTTCTGCCGTTTTGATCACGATAATCCACCACAGGTTGAGGCCACTGATGAAGGCATCCTTGTCACATTCAAGGATCATGTGCTTCAACGGGAAATCCGTATCTGCGCTGATCGTTTAGCGCTCAGCGCGGGCATGGTGGCAGAGGATACTGAAGAATTGGCCTCTATTCTCAAGTTACCGAGAAACGAGGAAGGTTTTTTTATTGAAGCGCATGTAAAACTGAGACCCGTGGACCTTGCAAACGAAGGTATCTTCCTGTGCGGGACCGCGCATGGGCCTAAATTGATATCTGAAGCGATCTCTCAGTCTTTAGCCGCAGCCTCGAGAGCGTCGACCTTCCTGTCTCAATCCGAAATTCGTCTTTCTGCAGTAACCGCTAAGGTCGATCAGGAGAGATGCGCTGCCTGCCTTGTCTGCGTCCGGGCCTGTCCCTACGGGGTCCCCCGGATAAACGCCGAGGGGGCAAGCGAGATTGATGAAGCGTTATGCCACGGCTGCGGGATTTGCGCTGCCGAATGTCCGGCCAAGGCCATAGAACTGAACTGGTACGAAGATGACCAGATCCTGACCAAAGTAGACGCATTGCTTGAAGGGGTGCTGTGAGTTTGTTGGGTTCCGCGTTACGGGTTACGAGTTGCGGGTTTCTGACCACTGAACACTGAACAGCGATTACAGGTTGAGAGTTGCGGGTTACGAGTTGTCCCGCTGAAAGCGGGATTGCAAGTTTTTCAATCAACAATCGACAATCATCAATCATCAATCCAAAGGTTGGAAGGAGTTTTTTGATGGAAGAGTTTCGACCGGTTATTGTCACGTTCTGCTGCAACTTCTGAGGGTACACTGCCGCGGACCTGGCAGGTTCGATGCGTCTCAGATATCCCGACACCATTAGAATCATCAGGGTGCCTTGCACCGGAAAAGTGGACCTCATCCATATCCTCCGGGCATTTGAAAAGGGGGCGGATGGTGTTTACGTTGTGGGCTGCATGGAGGGGGATTGCCGTTTTGATAACGGCAACCTCAGGGCCCGTAAAAGGGTAGCACAGGCACAGGCTATTTTAGATAAGGTTGGTGTAGGCGGCGAACGGGTAAAGATGTTCAACCTCTCCTCGGGAGAAGGCCCACGGTTCGCTGAGTATGCCGTTGAAATGACCGAAAAAATAGAGGAAATGGGACCCAATCCGATAAAGATAGCCATGCAGAAGGCAGCATAGGGACAATGAAAATTGAAAAGGATTGAGCGAAACAACTCCGCAAATATTCGATAGTCAATATTCAATCAAAATAATTGCCGACAGGAGGAGATATCATATGATCGTTGCAGACAAGAAGCCTATTGAGGAAATTATCGATATGGTAAAGGGCTACCAGAAAATCCTCATTGCAGGCTGCAATGAGTGCGTCACCGTTTGTGAGGCCGGCGGGAAAAAGGAGGTCGGCGTTTTGGCCTCGGCCCTCCGCATGTACTTCATGAACGAGGGGAAAAAAATCGAGGTAGACGAGATCACATTAGAAAGACAGTGCGATCACGAATACTTGGAGGAAATGCGGAACAGCATCGATCAATATGACGCTGTTGTTTCATTGGCCTGTGGGGTCGGGGTTCAGTTTATGGCTGAAAAATACTTTGGCACCCCGGTCTATCCCGGAGTCAACACCTGTTTTATGGGGGTGACTGAAGAGCGGGGTGTGTGGAGCGAACGCTGTCAGGGGTGCGGACAATGCATCTTAGGTAAAACCGCTGGAATCTGTCCTATATCCCGGTGCGCCAAGAGGCTCCTCAACGGCCCCTGTGGCGGTTCCACACAAGGGAAATGTGAAATAAGCAAAGATCTGGATTGTGCGTGGCAACTTATTATTGACCGACTGAAAGAGCTTGACAGATTAGATGAATATGAAGAAATTGCTCCAATCAAAGACTGGTCAACAGAGCGGGCCGGTGGCCCCAGAAGAGTGGTCAGGGAGGATGTGAGACAATGAGCGCGAAAACACCGAGCAGGCTTGAGAAAATCCTTGATTCAGGACAATTGGCAGTCACATCAGAGTGCGGCCCTCCGAGAGGGAGTGACCCTGAAGCGATCACCAAGAAGGCTGAAATGATCAAAGATCATGTGGATGCAATTAACATCACAGATAATCAGACCAGCGTTACCCGTCTATCCAGTCTGGCCTCCTGCATCCACCTCAAACTGATGGGGCTCGAGCCAACCCTGCAGATGGTGGTCCGGGACAGGAACCGGATCGCTCTGCAGAGCGATATCTTAGGAGCCGCATCGTTTGATATTCATAATATCCTCTGTCTATCAGGGGATCACCAGGTGTTTGGAGACTCCTCCCAGGGACAGAATGTCTTTGACCTGGACTCCATGCAGTTGATTCAAACCGTGAGATTGATGCGGGATGAAGGCAAATTCTTAGGAGGGGACGATATCAAACGACCGCCAAAAATGTTTGTGGGGGCAGCAGCCAACCCATTTGCAGATCCCTTTGAAATACGGGTCCCCCGTTTGGCTAAAAAAATCGCTGCCGGCGTGGAATTTATTCAAACCCAGTGCATATATAACTTAGATAAATTTGAACTCTGGATGAAGCAGGCCCGAGATCGGGGACTTCACGAAAAGGTCTATATCTTAGCCGGGGTGACCCCTTTTAAATCAGCAGGTATGGCGAAATATATGAAAAACCGTGTTCCCGGGATGGATGTGCCTGATGAAGTAGTCAAGAGAATGGCCGGTGTATCCAAAGAAAACCAGCCCGAAGAAGGGGTTAACATCTGCGTTGAAACCATCCAGCGGTTGAAGGAATGCGAGGGAGTGAGAGGATTTCATATCATGGCCATCGAATGGGAAGAGAAAGTGCCGGAGATCGTAGAGAGGAGTGGGCTTTATCCGAGACCTAAAGATTTATGATTGTTGAAGCGAAGCGGCCTCCGGCTCGTAGAGCCTACGCCTCGGAGAGAAATCCCGTCTTGATCAGATTAATGGCGGGAATGATTGACGATTGACGATTGTTTGCGCTAAGATAAGGAAAAAATGCCGCATCCTATTCAAAACAGACAATCGCGGATCAATCGAAACACTGTATATCCAGCGATCAAAAACAAATGACTAATGACTGGCGACTAATGACCAATAAAAAGGAGGCTTGGGTATGGATAAGAAATATATTCTGGTAGTAGATGATGATCCTGATCTGGTAGAAACGGTTTCAATGATGTTAGAAAGCAAGGGATGTGAGGTAGGACAGGCCTATGATGGTATTGAAGGGGAGGAATCTATTAAAGAGAGACGTCCGGACCTAATTATCCTTGATATCATGATGCCCCGGAAAGACGGTTATGTCCTTTGTGCTGAACTCAAAGCCGACGATAAGACCCGGGATATTCCCATAGTGCTTCTCACTGCCGTGGGCGAAGCAGTTCCAACGACCACTTACACACACGCTGATGGCATGTCCACAGAGGCAGACGACTATATTGCCAAGCCGATTGATACAGAGGGTCTTTGGGAGGTAGTGACCGCCCTGTTGTAAATGGGAGTCGGAGATGGGCGGGCTCCCCCTTCACATCCTGTTTTCGCGGTTTTATTGCCATCTGCTTAGTATTAAGGTTTTTTTATGTCTGCCCCAGAAAAACTCGGCGGGTTTAAGGTCCTGAAAGATGTAGCACTAATCTCGCTGTTTTCCCCTAAACAGACAAAGGGTCCTCCTTCGAGATTTTTCAGTTTCCTTGCAGATGAAAAAATAAATCTCCCTTACGTCACCTGCGTCTTTGACGACCATGCCTGGGGATTGAACATTGCAGTTGAATCCGGAGATGCAGACAAGGCGCTCGGCCTGATCGAAGAGCCATTTGAAAAGAAATCGACCCACCGCCCTGATAGCGCCATTCTCTCCATCTTTCCCCACAAGAAAAACCCTGAAATCACCGGTTCTCTATTTGAGGCCTTTGGGCGAGAGGGTGTAAACGCCAATGCATTGGCCAATTCGCCATCTGCCATTTCCATCGTCCTTAATGAAAACGTCCTAAACAAGGCAAGCAACGCCCTCTTCGGGCCGTTCAGTTTCAGCGCCTATCGGACCCCGGCAGACTGGAAACTGGCCCAAAAGGGAAAGGAACAGCTATACAAAGAGGTAGTCGCCTCATTTCAGGAGCAAAGACCAAAAGTATACGGACTTGAGTATCAGGATAATCAGGAGTTTTTACGGGTAAAACTGAACACTCAGGGTATAGGAGATTTTGGGACTTCCTTTAAGGAATTTGCCCGGCTCGGTCTCAATCTCACCTTTTTAGCCACAAGTCCCTGTAAGGAAGAAGGAAAAGAAAAAGTGGCTTTTTGTTTGCCCGTAACCGAAAACAACTCTTACATAGAAATTATGAATGGAATGGCTCCCCGGGCGGATACACAGACCCTCGCGCCCGTATCCACCTTTGCCATGAACGGCCCCCATTTTGGCGACCGCTACGGAATAGTCAGCGAACTTCTGATTTCGCTGGAAAAAGGGAGTGTTGATCTCTTAGGACTAAGCTGCACCATCGCTTCGATTACAGGGGTTGT
>JAOZQV010000156.1 GCA_029932035.1 Deltaproteobacteria bacterium
AAATACCAGTCATCCGAGGACAGGGGTCAGTGTGGCACCGGTTAATGGTTGAAGGGGTGGCAAGTAGAGTCTGTTATCTCTTCGAGGTCGACTACGAGTCTGGGACCCACATGCTTCTCAGATGCAAAGTGCTTCGCGATCTTTTCTAAGCCTTCTTTGACCAGACCGTGTTCTACATATAGTCTGAATTCCCTATCAAATGATCCAGACCGCCAGGGTAACTTTGAAGAAGACAGAAAGGGGTAAATTATGCTATATGTTGTCTTGTGCTGCCTTTTGGTCTGATCCGGGCGGTGATGCCATAGACATGAAGTAAATCTTGTTGGAAGAGAGAACTAACAGGAGGTGGATGAGATGGAAACGGAAATGCCCTGCCTGCCTCGGTCTCTTCCCTGGTCATGGTGCGGGACAATGTCACCGGGCTCATCTGGCGTTGGATTAGGCTACCGGGGCAGGAACCTCATAAAGGTACAAAAAGATCCTCCATTATTTCGTTGTTTCTCGCTAAAATATTCATTTTTATAATGGAAATATCATGTGTATAAACCGTCTTTATTCCGATTTATAAAATTGAATAATGGATAAATCGTGGTAAGTCAATCTCTTTTTTCCATTTATCCTGATCATTAGCGGCGTAGGGATGATCAAGGCCCATATTATGGCGTTTTTCAAAGGTCTCCCCTTGAAAATCGAAAGTTAATGCCTATTTTGCTTGACAATCAAAATTTTGTTAGGCATAAGACACAGCTTATAATTTTAACTTCTAAGAGAAAGGACGTGATTAAAATGGTTTGTTCAAGCGTAAAAGAGGGTCAGGATTGTTTCTTCATGACCAAGAAAGGTTGCGGATTTAATGGCGGCACCTGCCATATCATTGTTGAGGAGTGTGAGGGCTGTCAGAGAGTCGTAGAATATACCACCGGTAAATACTGCATGGCATTCCCCGATCCTGCCGCCAAGTGGCATGCAGGGCGCTGCAACATGGCTACCCACCTGCAGGCAATCAGCAAAAAAGAGAACGGGAAGGTAAACCCACTTAAGGCGTCAAAGCGCCTTGCCCATTAATGACTGAGGCAAAGGTGGCCACGCATTTTTTGTCCCACTTTGTTCCCGCGTATTTCTTTAATATAGACAGTGCAACTTCCGGATTTTTCCCCTTCTGATAGGGCCTGTCGGTGGTCATGGCGTCAAAGGCGTCGGCCACGGCTAAGATCTTGGCGCCGAGAGGGATATCTTCGTCCTTGAGGTGACGGGGATACCCTTTGCCATCTGGCCGTTCGTGGTGACAGTGAACATAATCAAGGGCTGGTCCTAAGAAATCGAGGTCATGCAGGATCTCCACACCCGTGGTGGGATGGCTAAGGATCTCTTTGACTACTTCAGGCGGGTTTTTGGCATCGTGGGGATCGAAAAGCCGATCGGAAAATCGTATTTTACCGATGTCATGCAGGATTCCGCCGAGACGCACATACTCCACTTCCTCATCATTAAGTCCTATTTGCCGGGCTATCTGAACGGCCAGGCCGGCAACCCGGGCTGCGTGGCCCTCGGTATAGACGTCGCGGGCGGCTAAGGCGTGGGCCATGGCCGAAACCGTGTTGACGGTGCCCTGCCTGATCTCCTCGTTCAGTTCCTCGAGTTCTTTGATCATTAACTCTAATCGGTATTCCCTGGCCTCAACCTTAACCATCATCAGACCCATGGCCTCTGCAATGGCCCGCACTGATTCAGGTTGATCATCGCGGGTCAGTTCCATGATATCGTTAGAGTATTTGCCTGCCGCGATCTCTTCTATGATCTCTAATAAACGCTCAATCGCCATAAAAACCCCAATCCACAGATTACACAGATTTACGCAGATTATTCAAACGAAACCAAAAAAGTCTCTCGCAAAGACGCAAAGGCGCAAAGAAAAACAAAGGGAAAAAATTCATGCTTTCCAATCATCCTATATCCTGTATCCTGCTATATCTTGCATCGTACAACCTGCATCATGTATCCAGTACCCAGAACCCAATACCGAATCCCCAATGACTAATGACTAACCCCTCGTCAGATAGATAAGGAATTCACGGTTCCCTTTTGGCCCTAATAATGGAGAGGGGATATACCCTTCAACCACCCAGGCCGAGGCTTCAAAGAAGTCGGTCAGATTCTCTATAACTTTTCTGTGGAGCGCCGGGTCCCGCACTACGCCCCCCTTGCCCACCTGACCCTTTCCCACCTCAAACTGGGGCTTGATCAGGGCAATTATGAAGGCATCATCTGACAGGAGATCGAAAACAGGGGGGACAACCAGTTTGAGGGAAATAAATGAGACATCAATAACCGCTCCCTCGGCAGGTCTCTTCAGGGCTTCCGGTTTCAGGTAGCGTATGTTCGTTCTTTCGAGGACCACTACCCGTGGGTCCTGACGAAGGCCCCAGTTTAATTGGCCGTAGCCCACATCCACGGCAATGACCTTGCGGGCGCCGTGCTTGAGCAGACAATCGGTGAAGCCGCCTGTAGAGGCGCCTATATCCAACAAGACCAGCGACTTCACATCTACTGAAAAGTGCTTGAGGGCCGCCTCTATCTTCACCCCTCCCCGGCTCACGTAGGGAGGCGCGGATTCTTTCAGAGAAATAGACGCTGAGGCCGGGACAAGATGTCCGGCCTTGTCAACCCTCACCCCGTCCACTTCAACAAGGCCGGCCATGATTACTGCCTTTGCCTTTTCGCGGCTCCCGGCCAGCCCCCTCAGGACCAGGAGACGATCCAGTCTCGACTTCTCTTTCTTTTGTGACATTCAAGAATGATGGTACCGTAAAAAGTCCTTTTTACATGGCGTCAATATTCAATCCCGAAAGGAGATCTCTCGCCTCCCTCATGATCCCTGCACTGTCGAGTCCATACTTCTCCCTCAGGACATCCTGTGGGCCATGCTCCACGAATTTGTCGGGCAACCCGATTCTTTTGACTGACATGTTTTTTAGACCCAGGTCATTAAAAAGTTCCAGTATGGCCCCGCCAAAACCGCCCTGTCTGATATTTTCCTCCACGACTAAGACCCGGCCAGAAGGTGATACAATGTCCACTAACTCCTTATCTAAGGGTTTTACAAAACGACAGTTCACAACACCCACAGACAGCCCCTCTTTTTCTAAGGCCACGGCAGCATTTAGGGAGGGATAAACCATGTTTCCAATGGCCAAAATTGCCAGGTCGTTACCCTCTCGGAGGATCTCAGACTTACCGATCGGGATAGCCTTGAACTCGGGGTCGATTGAAACCCCAAACCCCCTCCCCCTGGGATATCTGATCGCTACAGGACCATTGTGCTGGAGGGCAGTGTAGAGCATGTGCCTCAGTTCGTTTTCATCCTTTGGCGCCATGAAGGTCATATTGGGGAGGCTCCGCAGGTAAGTAATATCGAAATGGCCATGGTGGGTAGGCCCGTCATCACCCACGATCCCCCCACGGTCAAGGGCAAAAATAACCGGCAGATTGGGGAGACAAACATCATGGATGATCTGATCAAAGGCCCTCTGAAGAAAGGTGGAATATATGGTCACCACCGGCCTGAATCCTTCGGTGGCAAGACCGGCGGCAAAGGTTACGGCATGTTGTTCCGCTATCCCCACGTCTAAGAATCTTTTGGGAAAGGACTTGGAAAACTCAGCCAACCCGGTACCTTCGGGCATGGCCGCTGTAATGGCAAACAGCTTCTCACTCTTCCGCCCAAGATCTACCATGGTCTTACCAAATATGCTGGTATAGGATGGCGGAAGCGGGGGCTTGGGTCCGTCCTTTGGAGGTGAACCTGTGGGGATCTCAAATGAACCGACCCCGTGGTAGTGGGCCGGATCCTTTTCAGCAAACTCATACCCCTTACCCTTTACAGTAAGGGCATGAACCAGGACAGGTCCCTCTAAATGGGAGGCATTTGTGAAGGCCTCAATGAGCAGATCAATACGATGGCCTTGAATAGGTCCGATATATTTGAACTTAAAGGCCTCGAACATCATACCAGGTGTAAAGAAGGTGATAAAGGAATCCTCGCTCTTGCGAACAAACTTCAAGATGTTCTCTCCCACACCGGGCAGAGATTTGATAAAGTTTTCCAGATCTTTCTTCAGATTGACGAACCTTTTGCCGGTCATCTTTCTGCTTATAAAAGACGAGAAAGCGCCTACATTCGGCGCTATGGACATGGCATTGTCGTTTAAGACAACAATAAGATCTTTTTCAGTCTCGCCGGCCTGATTAAGTCCTTCAAAGGCCATACCGGCAGTCATCGAGCCATCCCCGATTACAGATATGACTTTCCTCTTTTCTCCCTTTAGACATTTTGCCGTTGAGATGCCGAGACCCGCTGAGATAGAGGTACTGCTGTGTCCGGTATCGAAGGCGTCGTAGGGGCTCTCCGACCTTTTGGGGAATCCGCTGATCCCCCCATAGGTCCTGAGGGTGTGAAACCTGTCCCTGCGCCCGGTAATCAGCTTGTGCGCATAGGCCTGATGTCCCACGTCCCAGATAATCTTGTCTTTCGGGGCGTCAAAGACGAAGTGGAGGGCAATGGTCAGTTCCACGGTCCCTAAACTTGGGGCCAAATGCCCACCGGTCTTGGATGTTGTCTCAATAATCCTCTGGCGAAGTTCTTTTGCCAGCTGCTGAAGACTCTCAAGTGGAAGGACTTTAAGGTCCGCAGGGCTGTTGATCTTGTCTAACAGGCTTTCTTTTTTGTCAGGCGTGTTCATTTCTTTCTCTCAATAATATATCGGGCAATCTGGCGCAGGGGCTCGGCCCTGCTGCCGAATTCCCGCAGGTCCTGGACGGCTGTTTGAACCAGTTCCGACTGGATTCTCTTGGATTCATTTAGACCGAGGACCGACGGGTAGGTCATCTTCCCTTTTTGTTCATCGGCCCCGGCTTGCTTCCCCATGGTCTCGCGGTCACCTTCAATATCTAAGATATCGTCCGAGATCTGAAAGGCCAGGCCGATCTTTTCGCCATATGAGGTTATGGCATCGATCCGGGACTCATCAGCGCCGCCTAAGATGGCGCCGGAGGCCACGGAAGCGGTGATCAGTGCGCCCGTTTTGTGGATGTGCATAAATTTTACAACCGGAAAATCAGACTTCTTTCCCTCCCATTGAATATCTACGGCCTGGCCCCCCACCATCCCGTCATGGCCGGCAGCACGGGAAATCAGGCTTATGACCCTGAGAAGGATCTGCGGAGATATCTTAACTGAGATTTCAGCTGAAGTCATCAGGCTGAAGGCCTCAGTCAGCAAGCCATCCCCGGCTAAGAGTGCGATCGATTCTCCAAATACCTTATGATTGGTCGGTTTACCCCTCCTGAGGTCGTCATCGTCCATCAGGGGGAGATCATCATGAATCAAGGAATAGGCGTGTATCAATTCCAAGGCGCATGCCACCGGTAGGACCTCTCGTCCCAAGCCCCCCACTGTCTCGGCTCCTGCGATGCAGAGGATCGGCCTCAGCCTCTTACCCCCTGCAAACAGGCTGTATCTCATAGCCTTGACCAGATCAGAGGTCAGGCCTTCAGGTTCAGGAAAATAACCCTGGAGGGCAGCCTCCACCGTTTTCTTTTTTTCAGCGAGATAGGTCTTTAGATCAGGAACAACTCTATTAGGCATCTTTTGCTCCATCCAGCTCAAAGGGAACTTCGCTCTGTTTCCCGCCGCTTTCTTTGACAAGGAGGGATACTTTTTTCTCTGCAGATTCAAGTTCCTTCGAGCAGAACTTGGCCAACTCCATCCCTTCTTCAAATACCTTAAGGGAATCTCCCAATGGGAGATCCCCCTGCTCAAGACCCTGAACAATCTCCTCTAATCGCTGCATCGCATCTTCAAATTTCTTTTCGGCCACATTTCCTCCAGATTTGGCACTGTGTAAGAGAATAGTTCTCTTCATAGCCTAATATTGCGATTTTTGTCAACCCTCAACCCTCTGAACGATTACAGATAAAGATTGACAGATCTTCCGTTGAGAGATAAGCCAATATCCGGACAAACTCGGAATTGCGAATTGAGAAATTAGGGGCTTCGCGCACCGCGATCAGGGGTAAGAAATTATGGTTGTAGTACATCCGGTTAATGATACATACTTCGGTTTGCCTGGATATGCCTTTGCCTGGGCAATCTTCATTGCAGGGCTTTCCCTGTTTTTCTATATCATCTACAAGAGATCCCTCCTTATCCGTTCAGGGGAGGCTGATCCCCGTTTTGCCTCTCTTGGAAGAAGGCTCTCAGATCTCTTTACCTACGGGATTATTCAAAAGCGGCAGCCACGCTATCTGTGGGCGGGTGTGATCCACATCATGATATTTTGGGGATTTATGGTATTGGGGCTCCGTTCCATTGACTTGGTGACACAAGGGTTAGGCATCCCCATTTTTCAACCCCTTATGCAGACCGCTTTTGGTCCCTTTTACGATAGTTTTAAAGACCTGTTTGAACTGATCGTACTCGGCGCCTGTCTCTGGGCCATTTTAAGGCGGGCCCTGATCCGGCCCGAAAGATACAGGGGAAGTCACCAGTTTGAGGCCTATTTCGTCCTCGGTCTCATCTCCTTTCTGATGCTCACGGACATGTTTTATGAGGGAAGCGCCCTTCTCATGGACCACTCCGGCCAGGCGCGATGGCTCCCTGCCTCTGAGTTGGCCGCGCTGATCATACAGGGCTCTGACCCCCGGTTTCTCGCCGGTACTCACGCTGTGAGTTACTGGCTGCACATCCTGGCTTTTTTCTTTTTCCTGAATTTTCTCCCTCTCGGTAAGCACTTCCATATTATTACCGCACTGCCAAACGTGTTTTTCAAAAGACTCTCAAAGGGGTCCATAAAGCCGGCGCGCTGGGATGTGGAGGATATCGATGACTTGGAGAGCATAGGGGTTGAAAAGATAGAGGATTTTACCTGGAAGCATATCCTCGATTTCTACACATGTACAGAGTGCGGTCGATGTTCTGACAATTGTCCGGCAAATGCCATCGGGAGGCCCCTTTCACCCAAGATGCTCACCATCAAACTGAGGGATCATTGTTTTGACAGGGCTCCCCTCATCGGAGGGAAACATCGGGCTGGCCCGAAAGAAGATGCCCAGGCCATGGTGGGAGGAATTATATCAAACGATGAAATCTGGTCATGCACCACCTGCGGGGCATGCGAAGAGGAATGTCCGGTCTTCATAGAATATATTGACAAGATCATAGATATGAGACGCCACCTGATCGAGACCTCTCAGAATCCCAAAACCTTCAACCAGGTGTTAATGCATTTCGAAAAAACAGGAAACCCGTTCGGCAAGCCCGCTCAAAAACGGGCGGACTGGATTAAGGAAATGGCGGGTACACCGGTAAAGGTCTTGAGCGAGGGCGATGAGGTGGACGTCCTCTTTTTCGTGGACAGTTACGGTTCCTATGATCCGGCTGCCCAGTCCATCGCTTCTGATATCGCTGAGGGACTTCATATTGCCGGGATTGACTTCGGGATCTTGGGGTCCCTTGAGAAGGATTCAGGTCATCAGGTCCGCCGGATGGGTGAGGAGGGCCTCTTTCAACTCCTGCTTGAAGAAAACATGGAGACCTTGAACGACATCCGTTTCAACAGGATCGTTACCACCGATCCCCACGCCTTTAACACACTCAAGAATGATTATCCCGGGTCACTCCAGGTGGTTCACTATACCCAATTTTTTGTAGATCTGATCGATAACCACAGTTTGAAACCTTTGAAACAATTAGAAAGAGAAGATATCTATACATACCACGACCCCTGCTACTTAGGACGTCATAACGGGATATATGACGCCCCGAGAAAACTGCTCCGGGCGATTCCGGGCCTGAACCTAGTAGAGATGGAACGGTCCCGTGACAGGAGTTTTTGCTGTGGCGGGGGAGATGTGATGCTATGGCATGAGATTGAGCAGGAGGAGATGCGAATGGCGGAAAAGAGGATACAGATGGCCAAAGAGGCAGGTGCGAATATCATTGTCACCGCATGTCCATTTTGTTACATACACTTTGAAGATGCCATTAAGACCGGCGGAATGGAAGATGAGATGAGAGTGGTTGATCTGATGGGACTTCTGAATATAGGAGGTACGACATGAATATCATTGTTTGCATAAAGAGGGTCCCCCTGACCCAGGAGGTGGACCTTGAGATTGATGAACTCAGGAAGGGCGTTAAGAAGGGTGCCCTGGCATACGTTATCAATGACTGGGACAACTACTGCATAGAAGAAGCGGTTCTCCTCCAGGA
>JAOZQV010000157.1 GCA_029932035.1 Deltaproteobacteria bacterium
GCGATCGCCTCCTCAATGGTCTTGATCGCCTCATCTACAAGCCCCTTTGCAAAGCAGGCCTCGGCCAATGTATCGAGAAACCCCGGGGACCTATCCAATGCCACCGCCCTCCTGGCAAGATAAACCGCCCGGTCAGGGTCTCTTAGTTTCTCATCGGAAGTAGCAACTAAGAGCCAGGCCAGGTTATTCAGCGCAACGGCCCGATTGGAATCAAGGCCGATAATGCGCTCATAGGTATCAATCGTTTCCTGGTCTTTCCCCATTTGCTGGTAAACCATTGCCAAATGCTGGTATAGATCGAGGTTGTTTGGCTCTTTCAAGATCTCCTCGTTAAGCGCCCTTTCTATTATCCTGTACCTCATGTGCTGCTTCACGGGACCAAAATTCAGGAGATAGCCCAATGAGCAGATACAGACGAGATAGACCAGAAATGATTTCAAGACAAAACGATTATGTCTCTTTATCAGCCACGGTTCGCGGGACGCCCTTAATAGATAGTCGACCCTTTGCTTGATGCTGAAATGGTGCCAGTTAGGGATGTCCCTGCTTTTCCCGCTAAAAAAGGCAATCTTTTCTAAGGAGCTGATCGTAAGCATTGGGGTTCCCATGGCCACAGCGGAATAGAGATCGGCCTGACGTTCAAAGTTGCGCATGAAAAAGCCCATGACATAACGAAAATAGATCAATAGGGTTATTAGCATGGGCACAGACATCATCAGGTAGAAAAGGCTTATGGACCGGGAGTCATTGCCTGAAATTAGATCGATAATATAAGGGTGCAGGAAAGCCAAAGAAACAAATAGATCGCTCAGCCCAAAAGAAAGGACCATAAAGCCGACAAAAAAGAGGATATAGAAGAGGAGATGACGGTACTTGGCGTGCCCCATTTCGTGGGCAAGCACCGCCTTGAGTTCTTCCAAGGAAAGGGTTTCCAAAAGGGAATCGGTAACAAGAATATATCGATAACGGGGAACGATCCCCATTATGCCTGCCGTCATCATCCGACCCTCGAAAATCGGCCATGTGAGGAGAGTCCGGTAGCTGAATCTCATCTCCTTGAGGAAGAGATCTAATTGTTGCCCTTTTTCTGATGACACCAGCGGCTTACACCCCCACCAGTACTGGATAAATTTCGGCATAACGACCATTAACAGGGTGATAGAGATAGCGAAAAAGAGGATCTGCCCGTAGATGCTGTTCAGAAAGGAGTCGGGGCCGATCCATGGACTCAGGGCAAGGAGATCATAGACAAAGGAAAGGGCTAACCACGGAAACAGGATGGGAAGATTGAATCTTAAGTTAGACCGGATAAACGATCTTCTTGTGATGTCCACCCGGAAAATCGTCCTGTAAACAGGATAGCCAAGATACCAGATCGTACATAGATAAAAGAAAAAGAGGGCAAGGGCGAGGACCCCTTGCAGTACTGAAAAACTCCCGAAACCCGGGATAAGATTAAGCCACTGTTTCAGGTTAAAGAAATATACTGCTAAGGCGAACAGGGTTATGGCCAAGACAGAAAGCCTTACATTTATCCGCTGGTACTGGTCAGTCAGGACTCCGTCATCCCCGCCTCTCTCCTTGAGTCGCTTCAGCAGAGAACTAAAAACTCTGGCGCTGTAGATAGCAAAAAACGCCCAGCTCAAAAAAAGGGGTATAAGGGTAGAGAATAAAAAATCCTCTGGAGGAGAGTCGGAATAGCTGATGTTGAATATGAGGAGAACTACAATGAAGTAGATAATGTTGTTGAACATGATTTGTAAGCGTATCAGTTATGATCTTCCTTAAGAAACTCCAAGCTGCCGTTTCCAGGCGGGATAGCGGGGTCGGCCTGAAGATTGATTCCCACCCCGTAACGAGACTCTAACTCGGCAAGATCCCTTCTCTTCTTGTTCTGGATATAAGTCGCCACCTCCATTGAGAGCGACCCTTGGACATGGGAGACTCCCTTTCTCGACACACCCATTCTGATCTGACGCAAAAACGACAGAGACGCAGCTTCCACTGAGGGCACAATTCCGCGGCCCTGGCAGAAATTACATGTTTGATAGGTCATTGATTCCTTTGAAGGGCTCAGTCTCTGTCGTGAAAGCTCGAGAAGCCCGAATCTGGAGATGTTGGATATGCTTATCTTGGCACGGTCATCTTTTGTCGCTTCCCGCACAGTTTTCTCCACTTCCCTGTTGTGCTTTTTGTCTCTCATATCAATAAAATCAATAACCACGAGCCCGCCCATATCCCTCAACCGAAGTTGTCTCGCAATCTCCTGAGCGGCCTCGATATTGGTCTTAAACGCCGTGGTTTCTATGTTCTTCCCGAGCCTTCCGCGCCCCGAGTTTACATCTATGGCGATCAACGCCTCTGTGGGGTCTATCACAATAGAACCACCGGATTTCAAAGGGACTCTGCTCTGATAAACAGACTCGATCTGTTTCTCTATTTCGTACTGGGCAAAAATTGGTCGTTTCTCCTTGTAGAGTTTGACCCTCCTCTGATGCCTCGGAGAAATGATCTTCATATATCGCTTTACTTTGGCAAAGGTTTCTTTGTCATCCACAAGCACTTCAGCGATTTCACTATTAAAATAATCCCTCAAGGTCCTCAAACAGACATCCTGCTCCTTGTGTATCAGGGAAAGCGGTGAGGCATCTTTCACATTTTTCTTGATATTTTTCCACATCCTCAAGAGCCGGTTGAGGTCCCTGGAAAGTTCATTCTTGTTCTGTTTCAGGGCCGCGGTCCTGACAATGTATCCCACCCCTTCAGGGAGCTTAAGCTTCCCCATGATGGCTTTCAGCCTGAGCCGCTCATCTTCCTCCTCGATCTTCTTTGAGACTCCGCCCTTGCTCCCGGGCATCAGGACTAAATACCGGCTGGCTATAGATAAATATGTGGTCAACTGGGCTCCTTTGTGCCCTGGCATCTCTTTTGTTACCTGTACAAGGAGTTCCTGCCCCCTTTTCAAGGTCTTTTCTATGCGGGGAATGGCCCCTTCCTTTGAAGGTTCCTGCCCGGCTAAATAGTACTCCGGATGAATATCATGGGCGGAAAGAAAGCCGTTCTTGTCGCTCCCGTAATCAACAAAGCATGCCTGAAGGCTCGGTTCTATTCGCTCCACTACTGCCTTGTAAATATTCCCGGTCTTCTGCTCTGCCGTGGTGGATTCAATATAGAACCCATCTAACAATCCTTCCCTGATCACTGCGATCCTGTACTCTTCCTCCTCAACCGCATTGATAAGCATTTTTTTTGTTGCCATATGAATCTATTTTCTCCCGTTCCGTTTGAAGTGCTGATTCGCCTGGTACATAAAGGTCCGGATAGCAGCCTCTCTGCCTGGCTGGGTGCTGGAATCGTATGGGGTATCCAAATAGGGTATCCCGAGTTTATTCATGAGAGGTCCTACAATCGCCGATGTAATGGTGCTCGGCATACATGTAAAGGGATAAACATTCACGACGCCGTTGTATCCTTCCCGGGCATACTCTATTATTCCGGGAATACTTAAGCAGGCCTCAGTACCCAGGTCAAAATCGAGCAGGTCTTCTTCCATCAAAATCTTTTCAAGATGACCCACACTGTGGTCTTCTGCCAGATCAATCAGGGGACTGACCCGTTTGTACACCTTCTTTTGCCTGAACTCCTGATAAAAAAGATCCCCCCCAAAGCTGATAATATCTTTCAGATATTTCTTCATTGGTCTTAGATGGAACTGCCTCAGGGCAAGTCCAAATCCAGCCTTGGCTGTTCTGAGACCGTCGTAACTCGTGTAGTTCACCCATTCGGCAATAGAGGCGTTCACCACCTCGGCCCCGAATCCCTCCAAGGCCCGGATTACATCCTGATTTGCATGCACATGCGTTCTCAAATAAATCTCGCCGACAATCCCTATGAGTGGCTTAGAGGGGACCGCAGGATCAATAATCCTCTTACCTTCCTCTATTACCTCTTCTAATTTATCAAGGATCTTATTAAAGTTCTTGGCAGGCCCGAGTTGTTCTAAGGTATCCTCCATGCGATGCATGGAGCTTTCAATAAAGTCATCGGTCAATCCGGGCTCCTTTTCATATGGCCTGATCCTCCAGAGCAATCTGTCTAAGATGTCCCCTATAACCAAAGAAAAATAAGACGCCTTTCTAAGGTCCCTCACCCGGCTGTCCTCAATTATACCGGCTAAGGAATATCCGTCTTCCGAACTAAGGGAGCCGATTTTCAGTCGACTCAGCTCAGGAAAAGAATCAAGAACAATCCTCTGATACTTGTTATACATCCCGAAACGGCATGGCCCGTCTGCTTCCGGCATAAAGTAGATGTAATCTTCCGGATCGAAATCGTCCCCTAAGCGTTTCGCCTCCTCCTGCATATAATAGAGGATATCTCCCATCGTAATCTGGCAGGGGTAACACTCCTTTCCCGAGGTATGCTCCATACCGAGATCAAGACCCTTGTAGGTATCCATTATCTTTGCATTAATGCCAAAGCCCCTGAAGACCGCTGCCAAGAGATGCGTCCCTATCCTATTCATCTCAGGGATCAGGCAGGTCTTGTTGCTCAGATTGAACCGTCCCACCTTTTCAGTCAATGACTGAAAATCGATTACCTTTCCTGTTTCCATCTAATTGGCCACCTTCAAATCCAACCCTAAGTCTGCCTGCTCCTTTTGCATACTGTTTTCTATCACGTTCTTATAGGCCTCGAGCCTGGTCATGGCCCCTGCAACGGCGCTATGTTCGTCTAACTCCAGGATCAGATAAGGTTTGTTACCCATGATATGTTTATAAAAATGCTCCAAAAAGGAATCTGCTCCACACCCGAAATTGGTCAAATGAAGACCAAAACAGGCCCCATGGCCCTTCACAAATTTGGCGGTCCTCAAGATCTGCGCCCCCAATCCCCAATACATGGCGGGAAAATCAGAGAGGTCTATAGAAGAGACATCTATAAAATCCATGGGGAGGGCAGAGACTCCGATCTTTGCCAGGTTCCGGCCTAACCTCAAATTCAATCTTTCATCGTAAAGGTTGTATGGCCGGCCCGTCACCACCACGAGTGGATCATCCGGATTATGATCTTCGAGGATCTCCCTTCCCTTTTTGTGAAGCGCCCTGTTAAACTGTTCCTGCCTTTCCAGGGCATAATAGAGGGCCTTTCTTATCTTCCCCCTGCCAACCCCAAGTTTTGCCGTCAACTGATCCGCTATCTCTAAGGTGAGGGTCTCGACATCGTATTTGAGGTGAATAATCGGCTTCAGGATTGATGATGGATCAAGGGCCAGGGCCATCCTGACCATATAAGAATTGGCCTGGACCATGGGGCAGAGAGCGCCCTTTTCCGAATCCTCAGGGGTGGGCATATCGATCATGGTCGGGATAAAGAGATATTGGGTCTTCCCAATCAGCTCCTTGACGTGGCCATGCGACACCTTCACAGGATAGCATGTCTCTGACACCATGGTCTCGATCCCGATCTTTGATATATGGGTGTTGGTGGGGGGCGTCAGCACAAGTCGAAATCCAAGGCTGTCAAAGAAATGCGCCCACAGGACAGCGTTCTGAAGACCGTAGAGCGCCCTCTGCAATCCAACAGTGGGACGTCCCCCAACCTCCATTATAGGCTCCCCTTTCAACTCCTCATAGACCCCGGCCATGTATGTCTGCCATATCCCCTGTCTTAGGGCAAAGAAATCCTCATTTTTGCTGCCCTTACCCCTTGTCAATTCATAGCGTCCGCACTCCCCCCCCCAAACGCTGCGACGACCGTCAAAATCATAGATTTTGAGTTTACATTGGTTATGGCAGTTAGGGTCTGCACTGCATATTTTTTCTTTGAAATCCATACGGTCATTTATGGCGCTGTTCAGCCCCCTGAATGAGGTCCCGCTTCTGTTTTCAAGACGCATCTTTTCCTGAACACTGATAGCGGCCCCATATGCCCCCAGGACCTCCCTGTGTTTGGGGACCAACAGGCCGCGCCCGAGGACATCCTCAAAGGCGGCAACAACCCCCTTATTCAGGGAAGGCCCTCCGAGGAACATAACCCTTTTGCCGATCTTTCTCTTTTCAACCACACGATTGAGATAGTTAAAGACTATGGCGTAGCACAATCCGGCTATCAGATCATTTCTATCCACACCCCTCTGGTGATAGGATACCAGGTCTGACTCCATAAAGACTGTGCACCTTTCGGCCAATTTAACAGGCGCCTTGGATGACAGGGCAATCTCCTGGAATTCTCCTACGATATTGATCCCATATTTGTTGGCCAATTCGTGGAGAAAACTGCCGGTGCCTGCCGCGCAGACCTTATTCATATCAAAATCAAGGGGGTAGGTGTTTGATATATAGACATATTTTGAATCCTGGCCCCCGATTTCAAATATGGTGTCCACCTCCGGGTCTATCTCCACAGCGCCCCTTGCATGGGCCGTTATCTCGTCTATGATGAGATCAACATCCAGAAAATCCCCTACAACGTTCCTGCCGGACCCGGTGGTAGCGGTCCCTAAGATTTCGATTTTCCGACCCACCTGGTCGCGCAGATACCCGAGGAGGTCCTGTGTAATCTCTATCGGTTTACCCTGGGTGGGGATATAGTTCTTATGGATAATCTCGCCCCCCTCGTTGATAAGGGCATATTTGGTGGTGGTGGAACCGATGTCGATACCCAAGTACGTCTTGGTCATTCTTTTCAAAGAACTTTTCGGGACCTCGTTCATCTCCGGGAAGAGGGTCTTTTTAAGCGCCAATCTTGGGGCTATTGGCACAGAAAGTTTCAGGGTAGAACCCAAATCTCCTAATAAGTTCAGGTCAACAGAACCATCCCTGTCCGATTCATGACCGCTCCGGCTCAATTCCAAGGCCTCCAATGCAACCCCGAGGGCGCCGATAGAGGTGTTATAAGACGGCACAACCAACCCAGGGAAATACTCCTTAAAGGCCTTTACCTGAAGCTGGTTCAAAGAAAGCCCCCCTACAAAAATAATCGGTTCTTCGAGGGTCCGGTTGGAGACAATGGTGCTCATGTAGTTCCTGGCATTCCCCACATGCAGGCCGTATATAATATCCTCTAATTTTTCCCCCCTGTTTTGGAGATGAATCATGTCAGACTTTGTAAACACAGTACAGCGACAGGCCACATTGGCAGGATTTCCGCTTTTAATACCGAGACTGATAAAGTCAGACAGGATACTGTCGATCTGATCCTGAGATATGTCTGATTTCTTTTCATACATGGCGGTGGCCAATCTCTGGGCCTGCTGGTCAATAAAAGACCCGGTTCCGGATGCGCAGGGACCATTGGTATTAAAATATTCCAATTCCCATTCACCTTGGCCCGAGGAATCCCCTGTGGACTGACTGATCTGAAACAGGGCCGTATCCTGCCCCCCCATGCTGATGATCGTCCTGACATCCGGCCTTATAAAAGTAGCGCCCACCACCTGGCTGATCGTCTCGAATTCATAAAAGGCCTCTAATCTCTCACTCAGCTTTTTGCCATGGTTCCCGGTAAAGGATATAGACTCGATCCTCTCCGCCCCGAATCTGTCATAGAGGCCCTTGATAAGGGCTAAGACTCCCTCATCCACCTTGCCAATATGCCGGCCGTAAGGCGCCTCAAAAACGATCTCCTTCTTGTGGTTGATGACAATGCAATTGAGGCTGACAGACCCGGCATCAATACCCGCATAAAGTTTCTCTGAATCTATAGACTTCATTTTTCCCATATCAGTCATTTTTTTCATTGCTCAGATAAAAAATTTCTCCGGAATGTTCCTGCCTGCGTATGTATCCTTTGATAAGCAGGCCTTTTATGAGGTCATCGACCTCACCAGGATCAAGGCCTAAGGAATTGACAATATCAATAGCCCTCAGGGGCCTCCTTTTAACCGTGTCCAAGAGGGTTTTGGCAGAGGATTGCCCGCTCAATCCCTCTTTACCAAAAGGTGTTCCAGCAATTACCTCCGCCTTTTTGCCAAAGAGGAGCTTTATCTCTTCTAATCGCTCTCTGTCAAGGGATTTGGCACGTGAGTCAGAAGGAGGCCGCACTACAGTGTTAATCTGGATCCTGTCAGGGCAGATTGCATCAATCACATCCTTTAATGCCTCCTCCTCTTCTTCAGTGTCGTTGATCCCGGCTAAAAAAACCACCTCTAAGAGCAATTGGCCATGATACTCCCTTCTCAGACTCCTCAGGCCTTCAACAAGAGCGCCAAGGTCAAGTTCAGGGTGGGGTCTGTGAATCCTCTTGAAGGG
>JAOZQV010000158.1:0-2210 GCA_029932035.1 Deltaproteobacteria bacterium
TCTCAATGATTGGAAAGCTTAAGAAGAAATTGGAAGGAGCGCCATGGACATGGCTTTTGCAGAAAAAAGGATATTGGGCAGGACTGGACTCAGGGTTGGACCACTTGGAGTTGCCGCAAGCTTTGGCGCGCCCGCGTCTGCTTTTGAAGAAGCCTACGAAAGGGGCTGCAATTACTTTTACTGGGGGTCTATACGAAAAAATGGAATGCGCGATGCAATCAGGAACCTGTGCGGGCAGGGGAAGCGGGAAGATCTAATTATTGTGGTTCAGAGCTATTCCCGTTCGGTCTTCCTGATGCAGACCTTTTTTGAAAGGGCCTTGAAATCCTTGGCCTTGGATCATGCGGACATACTTCTTTTGGGCTGGCACAATAAGGTCCCGGCAAAGAGGATAATAGATAAGGCCATGGCCATGAAGGAAAAGGGGCTCTTTCGTTTCTTGGGGTTATCCGGTCACAATCGCTCACTCTTTCCTCGTCTTGCCCAATCAGAGATTTTTGATCTCTTTCACGTCCGATACAACGCGGCCCACAGGGGAGCGGAGCAGGAGATCTTCCCCCATATTCAGGGCAAGACGAGGCCCGGGACCGTCTCATACACGGCCACACGCTGGGGCCAGCTTTTGAACGCGAAAAAGATGCCACCGGGCGAGAACCCGCCATCGGCCAGCGACTGTTACCGATTTGTGCTTTCCAACCCTGGAGTGGATGTGTGTGTCTGCGGCCCCAAAGACCAGGTCCAGATGAGAGAAGGATTGAGGACCCTTGAACTTGGGCCTCTCAACCCGGAGGAATTGAGCCGTATGAGGAAGATCGGGGATTACGTCCATATCTACAGCTCCAAATTCTTTTAAAGACAAACGATAGAGAAAGCATATGCATGGATAGCGAAATATTTTTTGGGTCTGCAAAAAATGTTCTAATTCAGGATCAAATCTTGCGACACAGGATGCTCCGTGAAAAAGAGTCTGAGCTTATCACACATTGAAAACGTCCTTCATCACCTGAATTACCGGTGGAAACTGCAAGCCCTTGCAATGTGGAAGGGAAACAAAGCCCCCTTTAAACTCTACCAGTTCTATGACGCATATGACGGTTTCATAAGCTTGAAGACTTTGAAGTATATCGAAAATCTTGATCAAGGATCTGATAAAACCAGGCTAAAACATGCCTTGATTGACCACTACCTGCAACGCACCCTCCTTCCCCATGAGACAGAGATGCGCTCTTGGATGAGGGGCGCCTCTGCTCATGTGGATGGACAAAGAATCTACTTCAAAGACATTATCCCATTTTGTCAGAAACACAGCACATACAAGAAAAGACAGCTACTACAAAAGGAAACAGGCCCTCTCTGTAAATTCCTGACCCCCTTTGCCTTGAATCACTGGAATATTCTTCTGGAGATTCTGACCAATGAGCTCGGGTTTAAAAACTACTTGGACTATTGCCATGACAAAAAGGGGCTTGATTACCATTATTATTATAGGCTTTTAAGAGATCTCCTCTTGGAGACCGATGACCTCTATTTCCCAGCCATGGAGCAATGGTGCAGAGAACGATTCGGCCGTCCATTAGATGAACTTACACGATTTGATGCCATTAGTATCTTAGGCTTAGGCCATTTGGACCCTCTTTTCCCAAAAAAACCCGCGAAAGAGTTGATCTCTTTTTTTGACTATTGGGGGATAGACCTTGCAAACACACCGGGGCTCAATCTGGAAATAGAACGGGAAAAGGGAAAAAGCTCGCAGGCAATATGCTTTATTCTCCAGGTGCCGGAGGAGGTCTATGTCCTGATGCAACCAGAGGGTGGGTGGATTGACTTAGAGACCCTGTGGCACGAATTGGGGCATGGCCTGTCGGCTGTTTTCACGTCATCTGAACTTTCTGCTGTAAAGCGGGACCTGGCAACATCCTTCAGCCTGTCCGAATCATTCGCATTTCTCAATCAGAACCTGACCCTTTCGTTGCCCTTCTTGGAGGACTACTTAGGGCTTGAACCCGGCGTTTCGCAAAAGCTTTCTTATTATAAGGTTCTCAAAGACCTTTCACTGTTCAGACGATATGCAGCCAAGTTCTTGGCCGAGTACGAGATGTTTTCAACCGGGGATCTGTCAAATGGCCGGTCCTATGCAGAACTTATGGCCCGCTATACCGGCTTTTATTATCAGCCTGAAAGCCACCTCTTTGATCTGGTCCCGGAACTAT
>JAOZQV010000158.1:2310-8249 GCA_029932035.1 Deltaproteobacteria bacterium
CTGTCCGCTTCAATCCCTAAATTGCTCAATTCCAATTATGACAGCCCATACTCTTTGATTTTTGATATAAGCATGGGCCGGCTGATCTCTAAGAGTTTGGCCGCCTGGGTCCTGTTTCCGTTGGTCGCTTTCAGGGCCTTTAGAATGAGATTTCGTTGCATCCTTTTGGAGGTCTTTTTGATAGAAAGAGTCTCCAAACCGTCAAAATCCTGGGGAAACCCCTTGTTCCGGATCAGACTGGGAGGAAGTTCTTTCGGCGTTATGAAACGACCGGTAGAAAGAAGTATGGCCCTCTCCATAACATTTTCCAGTTCTCTCACATTCCCCGGCCAATGATAGCTCATCAGAATGGACATGGTTTCAGAAGAGGGCGCCTCCACTTTCTTGTTCAGCTTCATATTAAAAACATCTATGAAATAACCGGCCAGGAGTGATACGTCCCCTTTTCTTGTCCTCAAGGGGGGAAGATGGACAGTCAAGACATTAATCCGATAGTAGAGATCTTCGCGGAATCGTTTTTCCTCCACCTCCTTACTCAGATCTTTTGACGTGGCCACCACAACCCGAACATCAATTTTTCGTGAGCCCACACCTCCCAAGGGAGAGATCTCTTCTTCCTGCAATACGCGCAAAAGTTTAACCTGTAAAGAAAAGGGGAGTTCGCCGATCTCGTCTAAAAATATGGTTCCTTTATCCGCCTCCTCAAAACGGCCCGGCTTGTCTTTGACAGCATCTGTGAACGCCCCTTTCTTATACCCAAAAAGTTCACTTTCGAGGAGGTTTTCAGGGATACCGCCACAGTTAATGTTTACTAAGGGCTCTGATGACCTTGGACTATTCGAGTGAATCGCCCTGGCAATCAGTTCCTTGCCGGTTCCGCTCTCTCCTGTAATAAGCACCGTGGTCTTGTGCTCAGCCACTTTTTTAACAAGCTCAAGGACACGGGCCATTGCCTCGCTTCGTGCGATTATGGCTCCAAATGAATACTGTTTTTCGATCTCGTTTATCCTAATTTTCAACTTTAAGTTCTCATTTTTCAATCTTTCCCGTTCTTCGGCTTTTCTCAACGTCAAAAATACTTCGTCCGGCTTAAAAGGTTTTGAGATATAATCGTAAGCTCCTTTCTTGATAGCTTCCAAGGCCGTTTCAACCGTTCCATAGGCAGACATCATAATGTAAGTCTTTTCAGGATACCTCTTAAGGGCCTCTTCTAAGAATGTCATCCCATCCATACGCGGCATCTTTATGTCGCACAGCATGTAATCAAAGTCGGTCTCAGCCATACATTGGAGGGCCTCAATTCCATCCCCGGCGCATTGGACAGAGTAGTGCGCCTTCTCCAACATGATTTTCAGCATATGCCGCATATTCTCTTCATCATCAATTACAAGTACCGTCTGTTTAGACATGGGCTGCTTTTCCTCTATTTTTTTGTAACCGTTCACAGGTTAGGCCCAAAAAGTCAACTACTGGGTCTCAATTCCTGAATTCGCAGTCAGCGGAATATTGACAATAAATTTACTCCCTTTGCCATAAATACTCTCCGCACGAATCGTGCCCCCCAATCCCTCGATAATCGTGTAGCAGACAGACAGGCCGAGACCGGTACCTTTCCCCGGTTCCTTTGTGGTATAAAAAGGATCAAAAACGCGACCGAGCTCTCCCGGGGGGATTCCGATCCCCGTATCTGCAAGGCTAATGACAATGGAGTTAGCTTCATTTTCTGTCTCAATCTCCAAGACCTTTGGAGATAAGCCATCCGATGACCCGGTGTCCATCATTGCATCTGCAGCGTTTATCATAATATTTAGGAACACCTGTTTTAACTGGGCCATCCCTGCACAAACAACATCCTTTTTTGCCCTCAGTTCCAGTCGTATCTCAATCCGGCCCATCATCGGTTGGGGGTCAAGCATTTTTACTGTTTCCGTGATAAGCTGGTGAATCCCGGTTTCTTCATGCGCGGCGCTTGAAGGTTTGGAGAAGTCAAGGAGATCTCTTATGATCCGGTTTATACGCGTGACTTCGGATTCAATACGCACCACAAAATCATTCCTTTCCTCATCTCTTAGTTCACCCCCCTTGAGGAGCTCCAAATATCCTAAGACGATGCTTAGGGGGTTGCCGATCTCGTGGGCCACCCCGGTTGCAAGGCGCCCCGCCGTGGCCATCTTTTCAGACTGGATGATTTCGTTCTGTGCCTTTTTTATCTCTAAATTGGCCTCTTTCAATGAAGAGATATTTGTCTTTAACTCTTGCTTGTTCGTCTCAAGCCGTTTTAACATCATCTTCAGTGATCGGAAAAGCTGCCCGATTTCATTTCTGGAGGATTCTCCCTGATCAAATATGGGGGGCCACTCTTCAAACTCCTCAGTAATTGTCAGGAGTCTATGGATTGGCTTGACCACTGTTCTCGAAAGGAGATAGATCCCGAACAGTACAAGGATAACCGCGTTCAAACATATGTAGATTAAGATTATCCTCTCCGATTTTCTAAGGCCCTGATATAATGGACCGAGGTCTGCGCAGACAGTGACAGCGCCCATGAGACGCCCTTCAAAAAAAAATGGTGCGGACATCCTGACCATCTCTGGAGCCAGCCATATTACCCCCCAGATTTCACCTAAAAACTCAAGGGACGACTTCTGTCTTGTCAGGGCCTGTCTCGATCTGATGAACGCCTCTTCCTCTCGCTTTCCCCATGATCCGAGGCCAAACACCCTCGAGCCTGTGCTGTTTACCACCAGGACACTTGAATATCCCCCCATTCTCAGAAGCTGGCTAATCTTTTCACCAAACCGTGGCACTGAGCCAAGTCCATTAAGGGTTCCATCTCTCCTGATTGCTTCATATCCTACCCTCTCTCCCATGGTAAGGATAAGAATACGACCCATTTCCACCTTTGCATCAATCAGATCCCTTTCCGAGAATTTAACCATCACAACATTGATCAGGAGCATGGCGGACAGGATCAAAAAGGTCAGGCAGGCCACGATCCCGGTCCTCAAACTGTAAAAAGGAAATCGCAAGGTTATGTCTCCTCACCCCTACATAAACAGACTAAAATACCACTTTGCAAACTCACTGCCAAAAAAGAGGTAAAAAAGGGCGCCTAAGGAAAGAAATGGGCCAAAGGGTATCCTGACTCGATACCCTTTACCGGCAAACAGTATAAAAACGGAGCCTATGACTGCGCCTGTCAGCGAAGAAATGAGTACGATAAGGGGTAAAGACCTCCAGCCCATCCATGCGCCAATCATAGCAAGGAGCTTAATATCTCCCCCCCCCATTCCCTCTCTCCCGGTAATCCGTTCATAGATGAAAGCTACGAGAAAAAGAGCTCCTCCTCCTGCTACGGCCCCTATCAATGAATCGAGCCAAAAGACATTACCGGGGAGAAATGAAACCCCCAAACCTGCCACGATCCCGGGTAGCGAAAGGATATCCGGTATGATCTTATGGTCAAGGTCGATAAAACTTATTGTCACAAGAGTGGCTGCAAATAAGAAAGCGAGAATGTATTGATAACTGAATCCATATCTGATAAACAGGGCCAGGCTTAAGAGACCGGTCAACCCCTCTACCATCGGATAACGCCACGAAACAGGGTGATTACAGCGTCTGCATCTCCCGGCTAATAGAAGATAGCTGAGCAGGGGGATATTATCATAGAACTTGATTCTTTCGCCACAGTGGGGGCAGGTTGAGGGGGGACTGATGATCGATTTTTTTAGGGGAATACGATAAATACATACGTTCATAAAGCTTCCGAAAGAAAGCCCCAACAGGAAAGAAAAGAGAACCATTATTGATTCAAAGGTCATTTTTCGGGTTGCGGATCACGTAGTCACTGACTGATTGAAAATGGTTAACATCATGAATTCAAAAACAAATAAAAAGGGTGTAACACTCTCCGTTAATCCGGAAAATCCGCAGCAGCGGCATATCAATCGTGTGGCCCAGGTTTTAGAGCAGGGAGGGCTTATTGCCTACCCCACTGATACTTTTTATGGGATAGGATGTGATCTCTTCAATAAGAGAGGGATTCAGCTTATATACAGGCTTAAGAAGCGTCCTCTGAAAAAACCGTTTTCCTTTGTCTGTGACAGCCTTAAAGAGATAAGCCGATATGCCTTAGTCTCCAATTATGCCTATAAGACTATGAAACGACTCCTTCCAGGGCCCTACACCTTTGTTTTGGAAGGCACTAAACTGGTACCGAAGATTATGCTGACCAAGCGGAAAACTGTGGGCATCCGCGTGCCGGACAATAAGATTGCCTTAGGTATTGTGCAAACCCTTGGCCGGCCTATTATAAGCACCAGCGCGGGGTATGATGATCCCTGGGAAATAAAAGAGGTCTATGGATCATATCTCGATATTGTCATTGATGGTGGGATGTTTAATCAAGATCCTTCAAGCGTAGTCTCGTTAATCGGAGACAGACCGGAAATTATACGAAAAGGGAAAGGAGATGTTAGTAGTTTTCTCTGACATTCAGCCCCGAAACGCCCCTCCACCTGTACTCAAGCGTACCTCTCAAGTTCTGGATCAGCCTGGCAGCAAATTCAGCGCTCGTCTCAAGTAAATAGTCGAATAACTCCAACTTGCTTTTCTTGGAGTAGACCAGTGTCACGTCTCCTTTGATACCGGCCAGTTCTTTTGTTATCTCAACTGCATCTTGAAAATTACCCAAAAAGTCAACCAGTCCCAATTCCCTGGCCTGGGCTCCCGAGAAGATACGACCATCGGCGATCGCCTGCACCTTCTCTAAAGAAAGGCTCCTCCCGCGGACAATCGCCTCCACGAACTGTCTCTGCATGTCCATTATCATGGCATCAAGGATTTCTCGTTCCCTTTCGGTTAGTTTCCTGTCAGGTGACCCGATGTCCTTGAATTCTCCACTTTTCATGATTTCGAGATCAACGCCGATCTTATTCAACAGCTCCTCCACCCGCACAAATTCCATAATCACCCCGATACTGCCGGTAATTGTGCCGGGGTTAGCCACAATCTTGTTTGCGGCCGCCGCAATGTAGTACCCCCCCGATGCCGCAACCGTCCCCATTGCGGCGACAACTCTCTTGGCAGGGATTGTCTTCTGGATTTCCCTGTAGATCTCCTGGGTCGGAGCTATGGCCCCACCTGGAGAATTAATCTTCAAGATAATCGCTTTTATGTCTTTATCTTTTCTATATTTAACTAACTGTGATGTGACTGTCTGAGAGGCCGAAATAGTTCCTTCTACGGAAATAACGCCTATCTTCTCAGTAAAAAACAGATCAGACGAGGGGGAAAGCATGTTCAGCACAATTACCATCGCGCTGCCCAAAATAAGGGCTATGACAAGGATAATAACCAGGACTGTCAGTATTGGATGCCGCCTGTTTGACAATAGTTCTTTCCTAAATTCATAATCTTGATCTTAATCATAATCTTACTCAACACGATTATGATTAAGATTACGATTAAGATTATGATGCACCTGTAAAAAGCCCTTACTGAGACTTTTCGTCCGATGGCAGTTCCTTCGGAGGGCTGTCGGAATCTTCAATTTTGCTGACCGATGCGGGCTCTGATATCTCCTCTTCCTGAAGCTCCTCTTTTCCTCCTGAGTCAGGAGCCTTGGGATGCGATTGATCTTCAAAATTCATCATTTCTTCTCTCAACAGCTCTCCAAGGTTCGAGGTTGCTTCTTGATTACTATTCAAATAACCCCTGAGAATATCCTTTTCACTGGTCTCATCCAGCTTTCGTATGGAAAGGCCGATCTTCTTCTCTTCACGGGAGACATTGATGACCTTGGCCTGTATAACATCGTCAATCTGGAACCTCGATAGAGGATTTCCCTTTTTATCGGAGGATATCTCGGAGACATGAACAAGGCCCTCTATACCCTCTTCGAGTTCAAGGAACAGACCAAAGTCTGTCACGTTGGT
>JAOZQV010000159.1 GCA_029932035.1 Deltaproteobacteria bacterium
GAAGCGACTTCCACAAATATTCAATTTTCAATATTCAATAGTCAATTCCGGTTTCGCCGGGTTGGGGAGATAGCAAAGAGATGGCAAAAAAAATTACCATTATAGGCGGGGGGCCGGGAGGATACGTGGCTGCTATCCGCTCTGCCCAGTTGGGATCTGAGGTAACCCTTATAGAGGAAGACAGTGTGGGGGGAACCTGTCTAAACCGGGGGTGCATCCCTTCTAAAGTTATGAAGAGAACGGCCGAGATCTTAAATGATTTCAAGAGGGCTCAAGAGTTTGGCATATCGGTAAAGGGGGTTATCCACCCTGACATGAAGGCCCTCATGGCTAAGAAAGAGACTGTGATTTCAAACCAGGTAAAAGGGATACACAAACTCCTTGATCATAACAAGGTTCGCCTTATGAAGGGGCATGCACACCTGAGAAGCCCTCACCTTGTCGAGGTGAAACTGGAAAACGGCAGAACAGTTGAAGTCCTCTGGGACAGGTTGATTTTGGCCATGGGGTCCAGGCCGCTGAATATCCCGTCCTTTCCGTTTGATGGCAGTAAGGTTATATCCAGCAATGAGGCCCTCAATCTCCAGGAAATTCCTGAATCCATGTTGATTGTGGGCGGGGGAGTAATCGGGTGTGAATTTGGCTTCATCTTCTCATCCCTCGGTTCAAAGGTGACCATAGTAGAGGCGATGGACCGTCTGCTTCCCATTCCATCGGTTGATAACGATTGCTCCAAGGTTATCCAGCGCGAGATGAAAAAGCGGAAGATCGATTTTATGGTCAACCGGACCGTTGAGAGAGTTGAAAAAGATGGGGGGAAAACCTGTGTGACCATTGGCCCTTCGCATTTTGGCGGGCAACTGAATGAAAAACAGTTGACTCCCCTGACACTCGAGACGGACAAGGTGTTGGTCTGTATAGGACGCGAACCCAATACCGCCCATATCGGCATGGAGAAGCTCGGGATTAAGACGGACAAAAAAGGATGGATCTTTGCTGATGAACAAATGCAGACAAATATCCCTGGTGTTTATGCCGTCGGAGACGTACTTGGACCTTCCAAGATAATGCTTGCCCATGTGGCCTCTAAAGAGGGATTGGTTGCCGCTGAAAACACCATGGATGGTAGGATGGAAATGGACTATAATGTGGCGCCCGGGGCAATATTTACAATGCCGGAAGTAGCCTGTGTGGGACTGACAGAGATCGAGGCCAAAGAAAGGGGCTATGATATACGAGCGGACAGGGTCCTATTCCGTAATCTGGGCAAGGCCCATGTAATAGGAGAAATAGCGGGTGAGGCAAAGATAATATCAGAGGCCGGGGATGGGAGGATTTTGGGTGTTCACATGGTAGGACCGCATGTTACCGATCTTATCGCGGAGGCCACTTTAGCCATGAATAGGGAATGCACAGTGAAACAACTGGCCGAGACATTGCACCCACACCCCACGCTCTCCGAAGTCATGTTTGAGGTAGCGCTCAAGGCGCTGGACAGGTCTCTTCATGGATGATGGTGGTTCAACTTCTTATCATATTTTAGCCACGGACACACACAAACGTTTAATTAGCCACAGACTCACACAGACTGACACAGACGTTTATTTAGCCACAGACTCACACGGACCGACACAGACGTTTATTTAGCCACGGACCCACACTGACACACGCAGACTTTAAGAGATGGAACTTGAAGTATTGAGCGACGGGGCCAGAGGAGCAATTTTCGAGGTGGATAGGGTTCTGGGCCTTCTTGTAAATTTTACCGATCCAGAAACCGAAATAAAGCGATTCCTGCTATAACATCGTTTTTTCCAGCTTTTTGTCTGTGTGAGTCTGTGTGGGTCTGTGGCTAATAATTGAATTTCTTGACAAACTTGGGCCGATCAAATAGAATTCCTTTCAAACTTTCACATAGTTATAGGTGTTGGATTCACTTCTAATAATCCCTGTATCCAGCTTTTGAATTTCATTCCTTCAATCCCGTACAATACTATCTGGAGGAAAAACATGACGACCCTTCCCGTCAAATCATTGCCAAAAGAAATCTGTTATTTAGACCCCTTGTTTATCCTCCCGCATATGGAGAGATTCCATGTTGAAATGTTTGAACCGTTTTTCTCTACCAAACCGACGACTGGGACAGGGCTGGGCCTCGGGGTCGTGAAGCGGTTGGTGCTGTTATATAAGGGGAAGATTGAGGTGGAGACGAAAGCGGGTGAGGGGACGGCGTTACGGTAGGGATGCCTACACAAAATTAGCCACAGACCCACACGGACGTTTATTTAGCTACAGACACACACGGATACACACGGAATTAGCCACGGACACACACGGACGCACACAGACGCTAAGAGATGGAACTTGAAGCATTGAGCGGCAGAGTCAGAACGTCGTTCTTGAGGTAAAAAGATCCGCAATTGGGAGGATATTATGGAACAAATTCAGATAAGAGAAGAGGCTTTACCTTTATTGAAATCTTCTATAGCCCTAAAAGAGAGGCTACTCAAAGCAAAATCGAAAAATTATCGTAAACGTCTAAAACTATTTGAACAAAAACACAAGATGAAATCGAACGATTTCATTAAGGCATTCAACGGGGGGACGCTCGGTGATGATGCGGAATGGTTTGATTGGCTCTTTGTCTATGAAGCATACAATAGATTAAGGGACCAGGAAAAATTGGTGGAAGGAATTATTTCATGACCATCCGTTATTTCAGGCGTGTTGAAGAGAGGATAAATGAGTCAGCGTGGCTAATAGAGCAGAAAAGCACGGTCACGGAGTATGATGAAGACGCTGATGTTGGTTTTATCGGGGGGCGTATTCAATTCAAGGATGGTTCTGTATTTCATTTCAAAGAAATTCTGATTGGAGAAAAACGGCATTATCGATTTCACTATATGGATGGGGAAAATAATTTAATATCACGATGGGACACTGCACCGCATCATAAAGAACTGAAGACATTCCCTTATCATGTCCACTTACCGGATGCTGTAAAGGAATGTAAACCCGTTACGCTTATGGGTATCCTTGATAAGATAGAAGCTCTTGTCATCGATAGATTAGAGGATCTATTTTGAGCCACAGACCCACACTGACACACACGGATGTTTAATTAGCCACAGACCCACACGGACACACACGGACTTTAAGAGATGACAATTGAAGCATCGAGCGACAGAGTCAGGAGCGCCATCTTTAAGGTGGACAGGGTTGCAAGACCACGGGATAGAAAATTGGCCTTCTTATAAACCTTACCCATCCAAAAGCCGAAATAAAACGATTCGTGCATAGAAGTATTTTACCCAGTTTTTTGTCTGTGTCAGTCCGTGTGGGTCTGTGGCTAATAAATGGGGTATTAAATGATGAAGGTTCAAAGGTCGATAGTGGTTTCAGTGTTGGTTCAACTCGCATTTTTAACTTTTGTCAGTGGAAGCGACACCAAGCCCTCCAAGGCAGATGAGGGTGTTCCGGTGACTTCGTCTAATGAAGAAAGTGCAAAGGAGAAAGGCATGAACGATAAAGACAGGTTGACCGAGGAGGAGGGTAAATATCTCCTGAGTGTTGCAAGAGATACAATCGATCAGGCCCTTTCCGGGAAAGAAGGGCCGGAAAAAGGGGATTCTGATCTTCCTGCTCTTTTTGATGAACAGAGAGGCACCTTTGTAACCCTGACCATAGGGGGGAACCTGAGAGGCTGCATAGGCCATATCATACCGCAGGAAGCATTAATTGAAGGGATAAGAATTAATGCAATCAATGCCGCATTCAAAGATCCACGGTTCAGGCCTCTTGGCAAGAATGAGTGGAAAAGGGTCAAGATTGAAATCAGCATACTGACCGAACCTAAACTCCTCTCCTATTCCGATGCTGACGATCTCTTGAGGAAACTCCGGCCCGGGATAGACGGTGTTATCATCAAAAAGGGATATCACCAGTCCACTTTTCTTCCGCAGGTATGGGATCAGCTGCCACGAAAAGAGGAATTCCTGAACCACCTATGCCTCAAGGCGGGTCTGGATGGAGATGAATGGAAAAAGGGAAGGATCGAAGTTTCTACCTATCAGGCCCAGGCCTTTGAGGAGTAGTTTTGACCGATGAACCTGAAGCGATTGATCATTTGGAGTATCATCGGCACGGGCATATCATCTGTCTCGACCCAGCTCCTCACCATCAGAGAATTCCTGACCCAGTTCAATGGAAATGAAATCATTATTTCTCTCGTGATCTTCTGCTGGCTGCTTATGACAGGGATTGGCGCCCTGACGGCAAAATTTGTCAAGGGGGAAGGCCTGAAGGTCTACGCCCCGCTGATTTTGATCATCGCCATCTGGCCCCTCCTGCAGATTATCGGGATCAGGGGGTTCAGGGAATTTTTCTTTATCCACGGGATTTCCCCGGGCTTTTATCCCATACTTTTCTATATCCTGATTACCATTACCCCCTATTGTCTACTCACCGGCTTTGCCCTCCCCTTTTCACAAAATGTCCTGAATGTCAGTCATTATCCGTTTGAAAGCGGGGACCTCTATATAACGGACAGTATAGGCGATATAGCAGGGGGAGTTAGCTTCAGCTTTATTTTGGTTTACCTGCTCAAGCCCTTCCCCATAATTGCCATCACCTCTTCCCTATTGATATTAGTGGCCCTCCTTCTCCTAATTAAGCAAAGGCAGTACGTCCTCCTGGCAGGCGCCCTTATAGTTTGTTCAGGTTTTTACCTCTTTTCAACCAACAGCCGTTTTGAAACGTTTACCCTCTCCGGACAGTATGGCGACATTGTCCATTATCTCGAGTCTCCATACGGAAGGATTGTGATAACAAAGGAGGGGTCTCAACATACCTTCTGGGAATCAGGTCTCCCCCTCTATTCCGATTCCGACATCGTCTCCAGCGAGGAGAAGACGCATTATCCCTTATCCCAGTTAGACCGGGTAGAGAATCTTATGCTGGTTTCAGGGGGGTTGGGTGAGACGCTGAAAGAGGTAGCAAAGTACCGACCGGCACATGTTGACTATCTCGAGCTCGATCCCCGCTTGACCGATGCAGCGCAAGATCTCGGAGTCATCAAAAAGGCCCCTTTTCTTGAAATAATCAACACTGATGCAAGACGTTATATAAAGACAACGCAAAAGAAGTATGACGCCATACTGATCGATCTCCCCGATCTGGATACCTTTCAGATAAACCGGTTCTTCACCGAAGAATTCTTTGCCCTTTCAAAACGCATACTCAAGAAGGGGGGGATTCTTTCCCTCAATCTGAAATACTCTCCCAATTATATAAGCGACATCGGGAAAAGGAAGCTCTCAAGCCTTTATAACAGTGCACGGATGCATTTTAAGAACGTCCTTATCCTGCCTGGCGAACAGGCCTATTTTCTCCTGAGTGACAGGGAATTGCACTCCGATATCCCATCACTCCTGAAGGCGAAAAAGATTCCGACCACTTATATTGAAGGGTTTTTCCATGGCAATGTGACCGACGAAAGGATTAAGCAGCTCGAAGAGAGATTAGACAGGAATGAGCAGCTAAATACCGATTTCGAGCCGAGACTCATAAATATTGTCTTCCAGGAGTGGTTTATTAAATACGGCACCCATCCCTGTTATTTTATTGCGATCCTGTTGGGCCTTACCCTGATCTACCTTGTGTTTATGAAAAGAGAAGAGTATCTTCTCTTTTCAACGGGGTTTGCGACTATGGGGGTGGAAATGCTCATTATCTTTGCCTTTCAGGTCATTTATGGCTACGTCTATCTCGAAATTGGAGCAATTATTACCGCATTCCTATTAGGGCTCCTCCCGGGCGCGATAGCGGGCAAGCAATGGCGTATCAAGATAGGTCTCAAAATAACCGTTTCTGAAATTGCCCTTTTGTCTCTGCTGTTTATCTTCTTTTTATGGATTTCATGTTTCAAAAGTGATCTTCATCCGCTGTACTTCCTCTCATTCTGCTTCCTCTTTTCATTTTTGTGCGGGTTCCAGTTTCCTGTTGCTGCAGAAATTATCGGGGAGGAAAAAAGTCCAGCGGCTGGTTGCCTTGCCGCGGACCTGTGCGGCGCTGCCGTGGGCACATTGGTTACTGGAACGGTCTTGATCCCCCTGTGGGGCATCAGGTTTGCGGTAGTTTTCTTGATCCTTGTGAAGATTTCGAGTATTGTACTTTTCATGTTTGGAGAAAAATCAGACTATGCCTGAAATGATTACTCGTAAGGAATTCCTCAAATCTGCCGCCTTAGGCGCTTCGGCCTTTTTGTGCGCAGGAACAGGCTACGGGTTCTTGGGAAAAAAGAGCGGCCGGGCCGAAAGCGTAAAAGGGCAAATATTCAAAGGTGATGCCCCCAAAAAACCGTGGAAGTGGTCTATCGAGGGCTTTTACTATACGACCAACGGAAAGGTTGTGCAGTGTCATGTATGCCCTAACCGTTGCGTGCTCAATCCCGGCGACAGGAGCATATGCCGGTCAAAGGTAAATATTGGGGGGAAGTTGTACTCCCTTGCCTACGGGGACCCCTGCGCTGTCCATGTGGACCCCATTGAAAAAAAGCCACTCAATCACTTTCATCCCCGGTCACTCATATTTTCCATTGCCACTACCGGCTGCAATTTCAGGTGTCTTAACTGCCAGAACTGGGAGATTTCCCAGAAGAAGCCGGAAGAGGTGGAGCACATTGAGCTTTTTCCGGAAGGGGTGGTGAGAGAAGCCAAAAAGAGAAAAATCCCTTCTATAGCATACACCTATTCTGAACCGATTACTTTCTATGAATACATGTGCGATACGGCCAAGCTGGCTAAGGAGGCGGAACTCAAAAACGTATTGGTCTCGAACGGCTATATAAACCGGCAGCCCCTTCTTCGCCTCTGCAAATACTTGGACGGGGCAAACGTCAATCTGAAATCATTTGACAACAATATCTACCGCTCCCTCAACGGAGGCACACTCCAGCCTGTCCTGAACACGTTCAAGACCCTTCACAGGGAGGGGGTGTGGTTTGAGATGACCACCCTTGTGGTGCCGACCTATGTGGACAAACCGGAGATGATCAAGCGTATGTGCGGTTGGATACTGAAGGAGCTGGGGCCTGACTATCCGCTTCACTTTTTGAGGTTTTTCCCACAGTACAAACTGATACGGCTTCCGGCCACTCCGATCGCGACACTTGAAAGACTGAGGGAGATGGCCCTTGAGGAGGGAATTCGGTACGTCTATTTGGGGAATGTGCCCGGACATAAGGGAACCCAGACTTATTGCCATAACTGTAAGAAAGTCGTGGTTAAGCGGAACGGGTACCTGATAGAGGCGCTTAATATAAAGAATTCCCGGTGCAGATTTTGTGGCACACGGATTCCGGGGAGATGGGATAGGGATTGATTATTGTTGATTGGCGATTGATGATTGTTGGAGCACAACTGACTTGTCCGCCATATTTGTGAGGGGGATCCCGATTCGTCGTGGGTGATTGTATTTCAACTTTTTACTCACGCAAAGCCGCAAAGCCGCAAAGAAAAAAACTATGACTGAAAACGAAATTGATAGGATCGTTGTTGATTCGGCGTATCACATTCACAGAAGGTTGTGGCCTGGTTTGTTGGAATCGGTCTACGAGGTTATTCTGACATATGCGTTAAGCAGTAGACGGCTAAATGTTGAAAGGCAGGTGCCGGCACCAATTGTATTTGATGGCCTTTTTCGGGTTGCCAATAGCTGTAGATTTTCTTTGCGGCTTTGCGCCTTTGCGTGAGACCTTCTTTGTTCCAGTTTGTCTGGATTAGGGTGTGGCGATCTTTACATAGTTTTTACAGTGGTGCTGAAACATGGCCCATTGCCCCCTGTTTCCATCCCAGGATTTGACCTCACATTTACCTAATGCGTGCGGGCTGTTATGCCCGGCATCATTATCAGAATAGCTGAAATGGCTGCACGTGGCACACTGAATCAGCTCTCCTGGGTCAGATTTCACCTTCTTGTCACTTTTATTACTCATTATATACCCTCATACTTGATGGGTTTGTGAAAAGCCCAATTTCTAATTTCCAATTTCTAATTTCTACTCTTACCCACCCGGTATTCAGGGACCATCAGCCCCAATATTAACCTCAATGTCTGATAATCAAACGGTTTAAAGGCGCCTCGATAGGCCACCACGGCCGCACACCCGCAGCGGGAACAATCGGCATTATCGCCATAGGTGCAGGCCTT
>JAOZQV010000160.1 GCA_029932035.1 Deltaproteobacteria bacterium
GCTATGGCTTCAATTTGAAACGGCCATAAATGCTTATCATCTATTTTATCTGCTTTAAGCCACTCCTTTGCAGCAGGTTCATTCCTGTTCAACATCTCCATGAGGGCCTGTGGCGTGTGAAATGCAGCGACCTCTCTTGACAGATTCATCGGGTCCCTTAGGTCTTGAAACCAGATGATTTTCCCATTGGTTGAATAGACAAAGGGAAGGTGATAATCGCCGAATGGACCGAGGGAGAAAAGGCCTTGCGGAAAACCCTTGACATATCTTTTTGCCTGCTGAAGGACATTTTGTGGACCTGTCCTTATTCTTTTACCTTCAACACAGGCTAAGGCCTTGCCTTTATGAAACAGTATATAGTCAGCAGGCCCTGTTTTTGTGGGGTATTCTTCAACTGAACCGTGCCTATACTGGGTATCTGCCTTGAAAGGGACAATGGGGTCCCATCCGACCCTTTTAAGGGCCTTGTCTATAAATATCCTTCTGGTTTTGGCCTCATTAATATCCGTATCATTCATGACCATTGCCCTTTGTATTGAGGCTACAAAAGTCCTCCATCGACCATGCTCAGGATGTTGTCTTTTGCTAAGATGATATGATCGAGTATTCGAAGGCCTAAAGTATCAGCAGCCTTTTTGAGTTCCCGGGTTATGGTTTTGTCATCCTGGCTGGGTGTCGGGTCCCCGCCGGGATGGTTGTGCACCAGGATAAGGGATGAAGCCGATTCCCGTATGGCCCGGTTGAAAACTTCTCGAGGATGGGCCAGGCTTTCGGTTAAAAGTCCCACAGTGATCTGCTCGGATTTAATGATGTTTTGATTCTCATCTAAGAGAACCACATGAAATTCCTCCTGTCTGGATTCTCTTGCCAACCTCTGAAAATGTCGTTTGCAATAGGAGAGGGCATCAGATGTGTTCCTGATTTTATGCCCCGGTTCTGATTCAGACGTCTGCTGGTTTGCAAGTCTTTTGCCCAATTCGAGGGCGGCCATGATTTGACAATAGGCCGTCTCACCTATGGCACGACTTATCTGTTTAAGTTCTCCCCTTGCCTTTAGAGACAGTCTTTCAAGTTCATTTCCAAAGAGGGCCGCCAGTTTTTCACCGGCCTGTGTGGCAGATTCACCCTGAAGACCCGAACGAATTAAGATAGCCAGGAGTTCTGAGGTTTTGAGTTCTGACGGTCCAACGCGGAGAAGACGTTCCCTGGGACGATCAGCCGAAGGGGATCTCTTAACCGTGGGGGTAAAGACCCGTTGATCGATCCACCGCCCCGCATTGAGACCGTCCTTCTTCTCTGACCAGGAATAGAGTGGCTTTGACTTTAAGCCATTTTCGGTTAAATAGCCATCTCGAATCAGTTCGCTGATCACCCGACCTATAAAGGCTTTTTTTTCATCCTCTAAAACTGAATAGATGTCTGGTTTGCGGAAGGAATCCTTTGCAGTCAGAACCTTGACTACTGATTGGTATCTTGAAAAGCGTTTTGCGTCAGGATTGTTTTTCATTTTATACCTATCACTGAAAATACATTCCATTGGGCCCCGATAGCGGGATCTACATTACGCTCCGACAGGCGGGGCTTCGATAGCGGGATCTACGCTACGGGTGGGTGAGGTGATAGAGAAGCCCCTTTTTTGAGGCCAAACTATAGGTGATTCGGCCTTGCCTGTCAAACGAAATTCAAGCTTCCCGCCTGAGGTCGGATTGGGGAGGGCAGGGAAGATTAAACAGGGTAAGACTGGGTTTTAAATGATGATTTAGGTATAAGGAATCAAAAACCTAAATGCCCTATACTATAGCTTAAAAATGGTTTACAACCTTTTCCGGCAAGGCTATAAAAGTGATGAACAAATTTACACGTACTTTGAGCACAAATTTACTCATAAGGCCGTGAGGGAGATTACCGGTAATCTAATATGCGAATTGTACTTGTACATCCGGCCGGATCAAACTGGGTGCCAGGCAAAAAAGATGTGACGGCAACTGCGAACAGGATGGCCCCTCTCGGTCTTCTCTCCATCGCCGCCTATCTTGAACGTGAGGGACATGAGATATTTGTCCATGACTGCTTAGGACCCAAGGCGCCGGGCAGCAATGTGGCGAATGCCAAAACGATCCTTGGTTATAAGCCTGATCTGGTGGGTTTTTCTGCGACCACCTCTGGTTTCTTAGACGGATACGATCTTGCAACCCGGATCAAGACTGTCCACCCCCAAATCAAAACCATTTTTGGCGGGGTTCATGTCTCTGCAATGGGTTCCGTGCTTCTGGATCAGTTCAAGGATATCGATTATCTCTGTATGGGCGAGGGAGAAGCCACCTTAACCGAGCTTGTGTCGGGGGAGGAGCCCGCCCTGATCTCAGGCCTGGTCTGGAGAGATCAGGACAGGACGGTGGCCAATCCCTTGCGCTCCTATATCCCTGATTTAGACGACCTTCCTTTTCCTTCATATGAAAAGTTGAACCACTTTCCAACGGGCTATACCCTCCCTCTGTTCAGCTATATCTTATCACCGGGTGCAACCATGGTCACCAGTCGTGGGTGTCCCTATCAGTGTTCATTCTGTGACCGATCGGTCTTCAAGCGGGACTATCGTTATAACTCGGCCGAGTATGTGTATGAGCATATGAGGTACCTGCAAAAACGTTTTGGAGTTCGCCATATCAATATTTATGATGATTTGTTCACGGCCCACCGCAGGCGTATCACCGAGCTTTGCGACCTTTTGACTGACAAACCGCTTGGCATGCAATTCAACTGTGCGGTACGTGCGGGACACTGTGATGACGAACTTTTAGAGATGCTAAAAAACGCGGGTTTTCTGCAGCTTTCATTAGGGATTGAAACAGGAGATTTGGAACTGATGAAAACCCACAAGCCGGGTGTTCATATTAATGAGGTACGCGATACTGTCAGGCGTATTCAGGCAAAAGGCCTCAGGGCAAAAGGGCTTTTTATGATGGGCCTTCCCGGAGACACACGTGAGTCAATTCAAAAGACAAGCGATTTTGCCATTTCCCTGGGTCTGGATGATATGAATATGTCTAAGTTCACACCTTTTTATGGCGCTCCGGTGTGGGCTTCTATATTTGAGGAAGGAACCTTTGATTATGACTGGCGTAAGATGAATTGCCTCAACTTCGTGTTTGTTCCAAAAGGGATAGGATCGAAAGATGAGCTTGACCAGCTCTATAACAAACATGTTAAGCGGTTTTACACAGATCCCGGCTGGCGCAGGAGATTCCGAGAGCGCATCTGGGAACACAGGAGAAGCATTTTTTACTTCCTAAGGCATCTTCCCACTTTTCTTGCGGCCAAACGGAATTTTGAGCCAGAGAAGGAATAGCGATACTGGATGCTGGTTGTAGCGTAGCGGAAATCCCGTTTTTAAGCGGGGATAGTGGATGCTGGCCGAATGATCAGCTATGGGTCCACAAGGAGCATCAAGGCTTTTTTGTGGGCGGTGCGCAGGCTTTCTTCCACCTGTCGACAATAGCGATCCATCTCTTCCGGGCTGGCTTTTTTAGGGAATGAAATCGGCTTGTCCACAAAGATAACCTGGCGGGAGAAGGGGAGGGGGAGATACACCTGGTTCCAGGTCTTTTTGAATACAAACCTGCGTGTTGTTGCTACTCCCACGGGAAACAGGGGCACGCCAGCTTTCTGGACAACCCTGATGATGCCGGGCTTGCAGACGCCACGGGGACCTTGTGGGCCGTCAACCGCAAGGACAACCGTATACCCTTCCTTTACCGCCCTGATCAGGGCTATTAGTCCTCCCACTGCCCCCCTTGTGGATGAACCGCGTGTCACCCTGTACCCTAAGGCGCGTGTTGCTCTTGCCATAATCTCTCCGTCCTTGGAGTGGCTTACCAGAATAGTAGGGGTTAAATGGCCAAAACGGGCGACCAAGGCAAGTTCATCGCCATGCCAGTGGGCAACGCCGCACGTGATAATTTGGATCTGCTCCACGCCGACAAGCCTTGTTCGCACTAAGGCTGACGAAAATTTCAATACATTTGCGGCCAAAACGGGCCAATGCTTGTCAAACCATTGTTTGTAAAAAAATATGGTCATGATAGTGAGGGAAAGCGCCTAAAGTGAATCCCGCCTATACAAGTGGGATACAGGAGATTAATCACCCGGGACCCAGTACGTTCCTTCTTTGAGCAGGCCGATTTTTATGACCTTACCGAATTTAATAGGCGTTGGCAACATGGTAACCTCTCTCCAGGATAGAGTGGTGCTCAGGCGTGCCCCGTGCTCATGCTCCAACTCAATTTCCATATACGCCTCGGTGCGATTAAGACCCACAATTCGCATATTGACTTGAGATAAATAGGAACCATTTTCTTTATCGGGAAAGAGATCAATTGCCCAACCCGGTATGGTAAGATAAATGCTATCGGTTTTTTCGCCAGGTTCAGGCGAAAAAAGAGGGGGGTCAGAAGTCCCTAATCCTTCGAGGAAGACCTGTCCTCCTGGGCCTATTTTCGCTGGAATAAAATTCTCGATTCCCAAAAGCTCGGCTACAAATCGGTTTCCGGGCTGCCTTAACGTATCCTCAGGGTTTCCCTCCTGAATAACGGCTCCGTCCTTCATAATTATGAGTCTGTCGGCCAAGAAAAAGGCCTCACTCAGGTCATGGGTAATGTGCAGAATACTGACCCCTATCTCGCCATGGATCCGTTTCAGTTCCCGACGAAGCCTGTCTCTTGTGAGGCGGTCTAATGCGCTCAGGGGTTCATCCAACAGCAGCATATAGGGCCTGAGAATCAGGGCGCGGGCCAGGGCAACACGCTGGCGTTCACCTCCGGAGAGGAGCCGTGGCCTTCGATTCAGTATATGACCTATGTCTAAGAAGTGTGCCATTTTAGAGACTGCGTTGCGCACGTCTCGATCGGTTTCCCCCATTAGTTTCAGGCCAAACGCTATATTGGCATAGACCGTAAGATGAGGGAAAAGGGCGTAGTCCTGGTATACTACACCTAAGTGGCGTGTCTCTGGGGGGAAACGGGTTACATCCAGGTCCTTGAGGTAAATGTTCCCTGAATCAGGGTGGTACAGTCCGGCAATAGTCTCTAAGAGCACTGTTTTTCCTGTGCCGGTAGGGCCCAATAAGACAACGTATTCCCCCTGTTTTACATCAAAAGATATATTACGAAGGCTGAAATTTCCTAATTTGAGCGATATATCTACGAGTCGAAGCAATCACATCTCCTTTTTTGGTTCGGCCAACCACCTGAGAAGCGCGAAGATCAGGAGGCACAGGAGTATAAGAAGCACCGCAACAGGTTTGGCATATTTAAGCCCATAGGCCTGAAATCGCTCCCAGATGAGTATGGGGGCTGTCATGGGATGATATGTAAGAATAATAACGGCCCCGAATTCGGAGATTCCCCGCGCCCACATCATAATACTACCCGAAAGAATAGAGCGCCAGGCAAGGGGAATGCTTACCCGAAAAAAGGCCTGCCAAGGTGATGCGCCCAAGGTTCGGGCTACCCTTTCTAATTTAGGATCGACTGCAAGGAAGCCGTCCTTAGCCGCGTTTACCAGAAAAGGGAGGGAGACGTATGCCATGGCCAGACTGATGCCTGTTTCAGTCCCCACAAAATCCAGTCCTATCTCGTTTAAGGTCTTTCCCAAAAAGAAATTACGACCATAGACCATGAGCAGGGCAATTCCTGCTGCTGTATGTGGTATCATTACAGGGATGTCCACCAATCCCTGGACAAGGCTCTTCCCCGGAAAATTCCACCGAGCCAGGAGGTATGCTAAGGGGATCCCGAGAATTGCACATGCAATGGTGGCCCAGAGGGCACACCGGAGGGTAAGGAAGATCGATGCCATTACCTCCCTATCGGCGATTGTCGATCGCATCACCTCGGGATCGGCGCTCAGAATCATCCTGAGGAGGGGCACGGCTATTAGAATGACGAGTAGGATGCTTAGAAATGAGAATGCAAACCTGAAACCCTTTTTGCCGGAAATTGAAATCATTAGAAGTGCCTAAAATGCCTAAAGTTTAAAGTGCCTAAAGTTGTGGTACGCCTTTGGCGATGCAATTTTAAGTAAAGACAAAGTATACAAAATCGTACTCTTAATCATAATCGCTTTGAGTAAGATTAGGATTATGATTAAGATTATGAAATGAGGAAGTCATTTCGTTCAGACACTACTTACGTTCAACTAATTTGCGAAGCTGCGGAGGCAACTGATCCACTTTCCCCGTGGCTTCAGGGGGTGAGATGGGGGGCTGACCGTTACGTCTCATAATTTCCTGCCCCTCCGGTCCCACTGCAAATGCGACGAATCGGGCGGCTACATCTCGATTAGGCGCTTTCTTGGGGATTGTTATCCCATAAACCATGGGCTTGCCGGTCTTTACGATGAATTCACCCGGTTTCTTACCGCTGACCTTTATCTTCGCCTCTCTGTAAAATGCCTCGTAACGGGCGGATTTGAGGTTAATCTCGACCGGGAGCTGGGCAAGAGGCATTTTGTGCTGCTCGCATACAGAGCGGTATATAAATAGATAGTCGATCTGGCCCACCTCTAACATGGCTATGAGATCGGTCTCTTTGGGTCTTACATTTTTAGGCGGGCAGCCATTGATGAGTTTTTGGTAAAGGCCAGGAACCCGATAATACTTCTCTGCCAACTGCCAAACCAACATGGTGCGGTACCCGCAGGGGTCACAATTGGGATCAGAATGCCCGTATTCCACCCCTTTTCGAAGAAGGATCTTGTACCAATTATCACCATTGATCTCTTTTGAGAATTTAGACCCCTGCCTATACATAATAGCCATCTCGTTGGTGGCAAAGGAGATATTCCAGTCTGCATAATCGGGAATGAGGAGGTTTTCAATTACCGTGTAGTCAGCAGACGCCATTATGTCGCACGGTCGTTTGAGATCTGTGATTTTCCGGGCGCATGTTCGTGAGCCGGCCGCCTCCAATTGTATTCGGACATCGGGATAAACTGCGGTAAATCTCTCTTTCATTGCCTTGAAAGGGATAGCAAGGGAGCCTGCATTAAAGACAATCAGCTTTCCATGGGGCTCGGCGTAGACGGGCTGTGAGAGAAAGAACTGAACTGAGATCAACAGAACTCCAAGAAGAGAAGAGTTTAAGGGGAAACGGGATTTTTTCATTGATTAGGCCTCTTTCTCTTCAGTTGTGTCATGGGGGAAAACCATCTTCCCACAAAGATCCAGGTTATATCCTGCCAGGTCTGTTATCAGTTCTCTGAACACGGGCTCGTTCAAAAGCCCTAAGAAGATCTGTACTCCCTTTTCAAAGAAGCGGTCCTTCTGAATCAGGAAATCAAATCTCTCCCAGCGCAAAGGGATAAAATCAAGATCCAGGAGCCCGGCCACGGCCCTTATTCCAGGTCCGGTATCAGCGTGGCCTGAGAGCACCTCTAATCCCACCTCAAGGTGACGGTTGACCTCTCGGTCATAGCCCTCAATACGGGAGCCTTCTATCCCTGCATTCGCTAATTCACCGTCTAAGAGCACCCGTGTTCCAGTTCCTAATGGTCGGTTGACGATCCTTATGCCTGGCCGTCCAAGGTCTGGGATTCCCTGAATCTTCTCAGGGTTGCCTTTCCTTAGCAGGAGACCCTGTTCCCGTTTGCAGAAGTTGATCACTCCGGGTATTTGTCCCAACTCCTCTTCAGCAACTCCGAAGTTGTATTCCTGTTCATTTTCCTGGAGCAGGTGGCTTGATGCAATATGGCAGAGATTGCGTCTCAGGGCGCGAATTCCACCTAAGCTCCCTAAATTACCGAACACGGCCACATTCTCAGGATAGAGCCGGTTGAAGAGGGAAATGGCCTTGTCTAAAAGGATGTCATTGCTCCCGCTTATGATGAGTAAACCGTGGTACGGGGGGAGAGGATCGGGTGTTTTGGGGTAGTTGATGGTCTGATTCTCCAACCACTGTTCCACAAGGTGACGAGGGAAGAGCCACTTGCCGGTGGCCTTTGTGGCGGGAAGTCTCTTCTCCGCAATAAGGGTATAGACCATTTTTTCATTGATATTGAGGAACCGTGCGATTTCGCGGGTGGTGAACAGGGTCTTGTTTTCCATCTATTATTTGCCTCCTGTATGCGGGTAATAGACCATTTGTGTAATTATTAGTCAACAGGAATCTATTAACTGAAACTTAAGGACCAATAAAGACCCGTG
>JAOZQV010000161.1 GCA_029932035.1 Deltaproteobacteria bacterium
TCAAAAGAATCTTCAACTTGCAGCGTAGCCGGTTTTTCCCCATGCCGGACTATGATCTTTCTGCCCCCCAGCGGGTTAAAGTTCGGTTGCCAGGGACTTTTAGACCGATAATTGTGTAGCTACTTTAAATAAAAGGCAAAAGGCTTTTACTGATAGATCTGATGGCGGAGGGCGTAATAACAGAAAACTTCATCGAGCTATCTCGGGAACTCTTAGATACATTCAATCGGTACTGAGCATGAAACCAAGACGTCGGGATCCGGAATTTCGAAGTCATTGGTGAGGCTGCAAAGCGGATACCGGAGGAATACCGGAAGAATCACAAGGCCATTCCCAGCCGCAACGGCTGTTGTTATATAATTCCCTTGCCTTCAATCTGCAATAGATTCTCTTAGGGATGCACCGGTGCTTATTCAACTCACCGCAAACAGTGTGCCATGTTCGTAATGCCAGTATCCTAACCCGGTTAAACCGGGAAAGTGCCTAAAGTGAACTAAAGTGCCTAAAGTTATGGTAACCACCGAGGGATATATGTTTGTCCCGCCGTCGGTGGGGTTAGATATAAAAAGTCACGAAGTTCCTTAACTTTAGGCACTTCAAACTTTAGGCGCTTTAGGTACTTAAATCAGTGTACCTTCAGGACCAAAGAAAGCAAGTCACCTCCTCTTGGGTGGTAATTTGAATAGACACCCCCCCTAAAAAACCCACTGTATCTCTCATATCCTCTATGGGATTTCGCTTTTCCCCTTGACATATGGGTCACAAGCCGTATAATGCACCCTTTTCGGGGCAAAGGCCCAAGTTGATTTAACCTAATTTGAGAGAAGGTACATGGTATTTTGGCGGGTTCCGTTTGATTCGGAAGAAATTCAGATTACCACCGGTATTGTATATATCATCGAAGACCGCTGCAAGGGATGCGGGTATTGTATTGAATACTGCCCTCGGGATGTTCTCGAATTTTCCTCCAAGTTCAACACCAAAGGTTACCACCCCCCCGCCGTTGCGAAACCGGATGATTGCGTCAACTGCCATTATTGCGAGATCTTATGTCCTGAATTTGCTATCTATTCGGTTGAAGCGTCTACAGAACAAGGCTCAGGATCGGAGAAAGGATGAAACCAGCAGTCCTCACAGGTGAGCATTTTATGACAGGCGATGTTGCCTGTGCAGAAGGCGCTCTCGCAGCAGGATGCCGTTTTTTTGGAGGTTATCCAATTACCCCTGCCACAGAGGTTGCAGAGCATATTGCAGGGAGACTCCCGGAGGTTGGTGGAACATTTATCCAGATGGAGGACGAAATTGCGGCCATGGCCTCAATAATTGGCGCCTCATGTGCAGGGGTAAAGAGTATGACATCGACCTCAGGCCCCGGTTTTAGTTTGATGATGGAAAATATAGGTCTGGCGATCTGTACGGAAACCCCATGCGTTGTGGTAAATGTGCAAAGAGCGGGTCCATCCACGGGTCTCCCCACGCAGGGGGCACAGGGCGATATGATGCAGGCCCGGTGGGGTTCCCACGGTCATTATGACATCATCGCTTTGGCGCCATCTTCACCCCAGGAGATCTTCTACCTGACCATTGAAGCCTTTAACCTGAGTGAAACCTATCGGTTGCCCGTACTGATCATGACCGATGAGATGATAGGCCATATCAGCGAACGGGTCGTAATACCGGAGGCGAAAAAAATCAAGACCGTTTCAAGGCCAGGGCCAAAGGGTCGAAAGGACCGTTTCAAGCCATTTGAGCCAGGGGCCAATGGAGTGGCCCCCATGGCCCATGCGGGCGAGGGATATCATATCCACGTGACCGGATTGACCCATGACGAACGGGGCTATCCTGTGATGACCGTTGAGGCCCAGAAGGCGATGATGGCCCAGCTCATGGGAAAGATCCAGCGGAATCTCGACGACATTATTAGAACGGAGGCCTACCGGCTTGAGGATGCGGAGGTTGTTATTGTCTCCTATGGCGTGTCCGCTCGAACCAGCCTGGCCGCGGTTGATGAAGCGCGTGAGCAAGGGATAAAGGCAGGTCTGCTGCGGTTGATCACAGTATGGCCTTTCCCGGAAGCCCAGATCCGGAACCTGGCAAAAAGGGTGAAAGGCTTTGTTACAGTAGAGATCAATTTAGGTCAAATCCACTTAGAAGTGGAAAGATGCGCCGCAGGCAAGGCCCCATCCTTTTTGGTGGGGCACCCGGGGGGAACAATCATCACTCCCGAGCGTGTTGTAGAGGCGTTGAAAGAGTCTTTTTAGGATCAAGTATGAACCAGATCAAAAAGCAAGTCAAACATCCCCTTGATGACCTTCTCCGAATAGACCGTATCCCGCATATCTGGTGCCCCGGGTGTGGTATCGGCACGGCGTTTTCCTCCTCCCTTATCGCCATGAGGGAGAGCGGTATTGATCTTGAGAAAACAGTGATGGTTTCAGGGATAGGCTGTTCAGGGAGAGGGGCGGGATATGTTAATTTAGACTCCTATCATACCACCCATGGGAGGGCTATACCCTTTGCCACAGGGATGAAATTGGCAAACCCAGAACTTAACGTCGTGGTATTCAGCGGTGACGGAGACCTCTTTGCCATCGGCGGCAATCATTTTATCCATGCGGCGCGACGTAATGTGGACCTCACGGTTATATGCGTCAACAATTTCAATTACGGTATGACAGGAGGGCAGGTGGCAGCCACGACCCCCCTCACGGCCAAGACGACCACCACGCCCGTGGGAAATCCCGATACTCCTTTCAATCTCCCCCTTTTGGCCTACGCATCAGGGGCCACCTATGTGGCGAGATGGACCATCCTTCATACCCGTGATCTTACGGAATCTATCGAAGAGGCTCTTCTTAACAGAGGGTTTTCCTTTGTTGAGGTCCTATCACCCTGCCCGGTCAATTACGGCCGGAGAAATAAAGAAAATGGAATAGACTCATTAAAGATCTATCAGGACCGGACCATTATCAGGAATGATGCCCAGCCATGGGAATTGGATATCGATTTTGACAGGGGAATTGTCTTGGGAAAATTTATTCAGACGGAACGTCCCACCTGTACTGACAGATATGACAACACATGCCGGCCAAAGGAATTTATAGAGGGAGAAAAGGGTCTGGAATAATGGCCAGAGGAAAAAGAAAAGCCGCGCGGCAGGAGATTATTTTTACAGGTTTTGGCGGCCAGGGGATCATCTTAGCTGGTCGCATTCTCGGCAAGGCGGCGGTCATAGGTGACCACAGGGAGAGTACCCTGGTCCAGGCATATGGACCAGAGGCGCGTGGCGGGGCATGCAGCGCCCAGGTGACTATAGCCGACCAGCCTATTCATTATCCTTACGTGAGAACGCCTGATGTCTTAGTGTGTATGTCTCAGGGCGGTTTTGACAAGTTCATCGGCCAGATGAAGGAGGGAGGGACCTTGCTGATCGACCAGGATCTGGTCCAGCTCCGGGGTTTTGGCGGCCGGTTTTTTTCCATCCCCTCTACTCGGATTGCCGAGGAATTAGGAAGGAAGATGATGGCAAATATTATCATGATGGGTTTTTTCACCGCCATCACCGGCGCGGTCTCTGTTGATGCTGCCCGAGATGCCGTGACCGGCTCGGTTCCCAAAGGGACTGAGGAAATGAATGGCACAGCCTTCAATAAGGGCTACGATTATGGGCTGGCCGTGCTTAAGGGACGAGAAAAGAAGGCCACTGGAAAGGCAGGAGCCTGAATATGACACGTCCAAAAGACCGTCTATACAGAGTGCTTATCATAGGAGCAACGCCGGCAGGGATAGCGGCTGCCAGTAAATTAGGGGAACTGGGCATCCCCGTGACCCTCGTGGACCCTGACCCCGATTTAGACCAGAAATTAAGCAATGAAGCATGGCGGCTGGCCTCGGGCGTACCCCTGAATTATGCGTACCGGCCCGGTTTGATAAGGATTTTGCGTAATCCCATAATCCGTTGTGTCCTCCCCGCCCGGGTCCTTTCCATCAAGCACACCCCCCAGGGATTCCGCGCAAAGATACAAACCTCCGAGACATTTATTGACCCTGAGAAATGCGTCCTGTGCGGGCGCTGCTTTGAGATTTGTCCTGTTTCCCTCCCGGATGGAGGAAAGCCGATACGGTTTGGCCCGAGGACGGCCCTTCCGGGAAGACCGGTCATCGACAAGAGGCAGCAGCCGTTATGCCAGGCCTCCTGTCCCTTAGGAGTCAATGCCCAGGCCTACATAGCCCTCACAAGGGCCGGTAGATTTCAAGAGGCGCTCGATGTTGTCAGAAAGGATAATGTCCTGCCCGGGATATGTGGAAGGGTGTGTACCCATCCCTGTGAAGAGGTCTGCAGGCGGGGAGACTTGGATGAACCGATCGCCATAAGAGATATCAAACGTTTTGTGGCAGATTACGAAATATCGAACCCTCATGATTCAGAATCCGCGGAAATCGAGAAGAGAGATGAAAGAATCGCTGTTATCGGATCAGGCCCGGCAGGATTGGCGGCAGCCGCCGATTTAGCCCGTCTTGGATATAATGTAACAGTCTTTGAGAAAGAGGCTAAGGCGGGAGGTCTCCTTCGCTATGGGATCGGCCCTCATCGTCTACCGAGGGATATCCTCGATTATGAGCTTGAATATATTCGAAATCTCGGTGTTCAGTTTGTAACCTCTCAAGAGATTGACCTTTCCGGTTCTTTCAGCAATCTTAAAGAGGATTTCGATGCAGTGATACTGACTGTTGGTTCCTGGGCCGACAGGCGGCTGGGAGTGCCGGGAGAAGAATTGGAGGGGGTGGAGGGGTGCCTCTCTGTCTTGAACAGACTTTATCGTGGTGACTGGGAAACAAAAGAGTCTGAGGCCCCGCGAAACGGAGCAGCTAAGGCAGAAGAGTTGGCCGTAATCGGCGATGGCAATGCCGCCTTTGATCTGGCGCGCGCCATGGGGCGTTTGGGCGCCAATGTCACTATTGTATCCTGGTTTTCCGAAGACCGTATTCCGGCAGATAGGGAGGAGATTGAGCAGGCCAAGGAGGAAGGGATCGCTATTGTGGATGGAACACAGGTGATAGCCTTTGTGGGCACAAACGGAGGTCTGGATCACCTGAGTTGCAGGCCCACAAGGCCAGGGACACCGGATCTTGACGGGATTCCATGGCCGGTGATTATTCCGGGGTCTGAGCCATTTGACCTTAAGTTTGACAGGGTCATTGTGGCGATTGGCCAGGCTGGATCGTTTCCGTTGGGCGAACCGTCAAAGGGAGATCGTACTTCAACCGGGCCTAAGATTACCCCTCACGGATTTTTAGATGTTGATGGAGAAGGGCGCACGAGTGTTCCCGGTGTCTATGCCGCTGGCGATGCCGTCACCGGTCCCTCCACCGTGGTGGATACCATGGCCTCCGGGAGGGCCTTGGCCCGTTCGGTTCACATGGGGCTTAGTGGTGAAGAAGTAATAGTGATGGGGACATCGCGACCTGTGGATAGGGACTTCCCCGAAATCCCGTCAGATATACCTTCTGTTGCCCGACCGACCATGCCTGAAAGACAGCCCTCTATAAGAAAGGACAATTTCTCGGAAGTGGCATTAGGTCTGAGCGAATCTCAGGTCATATTTGAGGCGGAACGTTGTCTCCAGTGTGGAATATGTTCCGAATGTCTCCTCTGCACTGACGTCTGCAGCGCCTTAGGGGCTATTAATCACTTAGAGCAACCTGAAAACAGCGTGGAGCATGCCGGTGTAGTGATTATTGCAGATCCAGTGGCAGCCCCTGCTGTCAAGGGAGAGGACGTGATAAGGGCCTATGGCCCCAAGGTCGCCAAGTCAGATGTGTACGCCATGATCATACGCGGCTTTGCCGCTGCCGCCAATGCCATGGTCCTGTTAGGAGGCGCCTCCCAGAGGCCGAGAGGTCGAGGGGTTTCCTTTTTGCCGCCTGATCCCGAGCTGTCGCCTGAAATTCGCATAGGGGTTTTTGTATGCCGGTGTAACGACGCATTTGGCTGGCATAATGAGATGGACCAATATGTGGAGGGTCTGAAACAGAGGGAAGAGATCGTCCATGCTGAAATCATGCCTTCTGCCTGCGTGCCGGAAGGGACTGCGGCGATTTTGAAGGCTATTCGTGAAAAAGGTATTACCCGGGTGGTCCTTGCCTCCTGCGTGTGCTGCCCCCTCGACTTTGTATGCAGCGCGTGCACGGATCAGAGAAGCCGTTTGAAGGACCAACTCTTTCATGGAACAGGGGTCAGTCGGGCCATGGTTGAAACCTGCAACTTAAGGGGTGAGGCCCTGCGGTATCTTATGGAAGACAGCGCTACTGCTCTGGAGCGTTTTACCGGGCTGATCGGCCGATCCATTAACAGGGCCAAGAGTTTGAGGCCTCTTCCGGCCCCGGTGAGGACCTATAATTTTGCTACTGCGGTAATAGGCGAGTCAGAATCAGCCGTAAACAGCGCTCAAACTCTGGCCTCTGCCGGGCTTGAGGTCTTTATGTTCGGAAATGAGGACAGACCATTAACAAAAAAGCTGCCCCATACCAATATACACTGTTTTGAGGGGTCTGAGGTCACCGGTATGAGCGGTACATTGGGTGATTTCCAGGTCTTTGTGAAAACGAAAAGGTTTTCTCAAGTTATACAGGTAGGGGCCATAATCTTAGGAGAAAAGGCAAGAGGGCAGATCCCTTATATTTCCCAGAAGGGGCTCCCGAGCAGTATCCTGACATCCTCAATCCAGAAACGCGGTACTCCCGGGACGCCTTTTATCTATCCTGGAGCGACCTCTATCGCCGGTCTTTTCAAGGCCTACCCGACCGGTATTCACGTATCTAAACGGAAAGCAGGCTCTGCAGCGGCTGCTCTTGCTGCGGCAATTATGCCTCGGGGTCCAAGACAGAGCAAAGGATTTACCGTGGTGGTGGACAAAGATCTTTGCCGAGGATGCGGGCGCTGTATCGATATCTGTCCTTATCAGGCGGTTACCCTCCAGGAAAATAGAGTGGGTGGTTGGTATGCGATGGTAGATGAGGCCCTCTGTAAGGGGTGCGGCAACTGTATCTCCGTATGCCCGTCAAACGCGGCTGACAGCCCCTATCGGAATCAGAAGTATCTTGAGCAATTGCTTGGAGCGGTGCTTGTAGAGAATAAATGACAAATGACAAATTTTAATATCATACTTTTTATGTGTAACTGGGGGCCGCATGCGGCGTATCAGACGCTTCAGGACAACGGGGCGCAGATCCCCGACAATATCAAGATGGTGCGAATTCCATGTACAGGAAGGATCAGCAAGGCCCTCCTTTTTAAGTCCTTTGAAATGGGGGCAAACGGTGTAGCCCTGATAGGGTGTGAACCGGGTGCATGCCGGTATGGAACAGGGACTACCAACGCACAGGGGCATGTGGAGGATACCCGAGGGATCTTAGAGCTGTTAGGTTTAGGCAAGGATCGCCTTCGTTTTGCCACCTTTCTGCCCGATGAATCGGAACGTCTCCTTGAGTTTCTGCAACGCTTTTCAAGGGAAATAGGAGAGATGGGCACAAGCCCGATAAGGCCGGCCACGGAATCGATGCCAGTGGCTGAAAGGGATGAGGCCATTAAAAACATTGTATCTACCCATGATGTTTATGCCTGCCAGGACTGTGGGAAATGTTCGTCCGCCTGTCCCCTGACCCTCGCAGGAAAGCCTTTCTCCCCAAGGGCCATTGCAAATGCCGTGGTCGCTGGAGACATCGATTCTCCTTTAGTGCAAGAAGATGTCTGGTCCTGCCTGACCTGTGGCCTATGTTATGACCGGTGTCCCTCTGCAGTAGATTTCTCCGAGTTTATTCGCGATCTGCGTGATATACTGGTAAGGAGCGGTTCTGACAGCCATGCATCCCATGGCGGATTTTTTCATTCTCTGATGCGGACAATGACGTCAAAGGATCTTGAGGTAAATCAGTGGGGATGGCTTCCCGGGGACGTTCGGACGGATCCTGAGAGCAAGACCCTGTTCTTCGGAGGATGCGCCCCCTACTTTGATATCTTTTTTAAGACCTATTTGGGGGTACAAACACGTGATATCCTCGTTGACAGCCTTCGACTTCTCAATTTTTTCGATATTCATCCTGCGCTGCTCAAAAATGAGCGATGCTGCGGGCATGACCTTCTATGGTCCGGGGACAGGGC
>JAOZQV010000162.1 GCA_029932035.1 Deltaproteobacteria bacterium
GTTCAGTGCAGTGCCAATGGAGTTTCATGGCGGTGCCGTTCAAATGCACCGACTCACTAAAATCGATAAAGATTCCGGAGAACACCTTGTTCTGGATCTATTGATAGTCACCCCGGAAACCCAAAAAGCGTGGGATACCAGGTTTACAGTTGAATGGGAGGGCGGACCGCTAAAAGTTGTCTCTCCACAGGGTCTTATTTTGCTGAAATCTTTCCGCAGAAGTGGGCAGGACAAAGACGATATTGAATATCTTAGGAGTATATCCAGTGAAGATTGATATGAGTTCTCATGCGGTTACAATGCGGTTGAAGATGGTGAATCAGTTGAGACGTACTTGTCTTTCTCTTGCTGATTCCAGCGCAGGAAAAAAAATACAAAAACAATTTTCAGCCAACAAGTCGGTGCAACGGACGTCACATGCGCTGGGCCGCTGATCTTGGCGTTCGACCCTGAAACTGATGGGACGCAGATGAACGCAGATTTTCAGGATTTTTTGTAAAATGATGAATATGTCGAACCCATTCCTGGATTCTCGGCGAGCTTTTGAATCCTTGACCCCTGTCGAAGATCCCGCTGGCCGGGGAACATTGTTCAATTTTCTTAATAATCTGCGTTTGTCGGCGTAAATCTGCGTCCTGAATACGAAGGAGACATCATCAACATGAAACAGATTAGACCTGTCTCAATACTCTTTTTGATCGCAATGGCAATTTTTGTCTGGAGTGGGCCTGCGATCTCAGGCGAAACTCTGGATTTCGCTGTGATTCAGCTCGGTCAACCGGGAACTCCCCAGGAAGCACAACCAGTCATGGACGCCTTAGCCGCCTACCTCCAGAAAAAAATCGGTCCTGATGTTAAGATCAAAGGCCGTTATTTCAATGAACTTGACCCGGCCCTCGATTTTTTACATAATACTCCGCCGGTATGGGGGATTGTCAGGCTCGGATTCTACTCAGAGCAGGCCTCCCGTTTCCAGATGACAGGGATTGCCTCTACCCGACCCGGAGGATATAATAAAGATATCTGGCGCCTTGTTGTGAAAAGGGATGCGCCTGAGGACTGGAAGTCCCTCAGGGGTAAAGTCCTGGGAAACATGCTTTTTGAGACTGATGCCGCAGCCTGTCTCTTGTTTGGGGTACCCCCTGCACAGTTGCCGTTTACTTTAGCGGGCACATTTCGTCCTCTCCGCTCCCTGCGGAGAGTTATCAAGGGGAAAACAACAGGGGCGGTATTGGACAGGGCCCAGTATGAGGCGCTTAAGGCCTTGCCTTTGGTCAATAAAATCAAAGTCGTACATACCGGGGAACTCCCGGCAAGCCCTGTGGTCTGGTTCGGAACCCCTGATGAAAGAACAAAACGCCTAACCGCCATACTTCTGGGCATGAAAGAGGACAGAAATGCAGAAACCCTGCTCAAGCTCCTTCAAACCGATGGCTTCGGACCGGCAGACAAGGACCTGCCAAGATTCAGACGCGATGAAAAAGCGACCGGCTGCTTTCCCTAAACTGTTTGTTGTTTTTCTTTTCGTCCTTGCGGCATGCGCCCATCTGCCGGACCATCCACTTCACAAAACCGAAAAAGAAACAGTTTCAGCCACAACAGAGACAGGTTTTCACATCTGCGCCCCATGCACCCGGGACCAGTCACAAAAATGGGCGTCATCAGCGAGACAAGATGGGACTTCATCATTAAAGGCCGCAAACTGCTATGCGTTCTTGGTGAAGCAGGGGAAAGATAAGAGATTAAGGCTTGCCGACGCCGTAAAGGGCCGCAAACTGGCGGAGACTGCAGTAACAATACTTCCAAAAAGCGGCCTGGCTCACTACTTGTACGCATATCTCACCGGTTTAGAGGCTGAGAACGACTCTCTGCGCGGTCTTGAACTTGTGCCGATTATTGAGCGTGAGGCACTGATTGCATCTGATTTGAGTCCCGTAATAGATCACGGCGGTCCCAACAGGATGTTAGGTACGCTATACCTGCGTGCACCCGGTTTCCCGGTCAGCATCGGGGATTCTGCCAGGGCTGTTGACCACTACAGACTTGCCGTTGACCAGGACCCGGAGTTTCTGGAAAACCGCCTTGGACTTGCAGAGGCCTTCTTAGCTGAAGAAGAGTCTGGAAAAGCCTGCTTAGAATTAAAAAAAATCTTGAGTAAAATGCCCCCAAACAGTAAGGTCAGACCGCCATGGAAAAGGGCATTGGAATTGTTGAAGCGTTTGTGTGACATGCAAGAGGTCGAATAAAGGACTTAAGTTGGGAATACCACTCATCCAAAAGGCGCGCATCGGCGCCTATATTTTTAGGCAGGGGTTCAAAAACAATGGGCGATTTCCCTTGGTCCTGATGTTGGAGCCCCTCTTCCGCTGCAACCTCAGGTGCAAGGGTTGCGGAAAGATCGACTATCCAGCCGAAATCCTCAAAAAAATCATGAGCCCTGAAGAATGCATCGCCGCTGTAGAGGAATGCGGCGCGCCGGTAGTTTCCATTGCCGGTGGAGAGCCGCTGCTTCATCCTCAAATTGCAATGATCACCAGGGAGCTCATTGCTCGCAAAAAATTGTTCTATCTGTGCACCAACTCGTTACTTGTGGAAAAACGGATCAAGGAATTTGAGCCCTCTCCTTATCTGACCTTCAATGTCCACGTGGACGGCATGAATGAACGCCATGATGAACGGGTCGGTCTCAAAGGGGTATTTGACAGGGCCGTGGCAGCCATTCGCCTTTTGGTCTCGCACGGTTTTCGGGTGACAACCAACACCACCCTTTTTAAAGGTGAAACGGCTGAAAGCGCGGGTGAGCTATTTGATCTCTTGACTACCCTCAATGTAGAGGCCATGACCATCGCCTCAGCGTTTAACTACGAAAATGCGTCCGACCAGGAGAACTTCTTCAAACGTGATGAAGCCATTTCATTATTCCGGTCTATTTTTGAGCATGGAAAAAATTGTAACTGGAAATTTAACCACAGCAGTCTTTATCTCGATTTCTTAGCAGGGAATCAGGATTACCCATGCTTGCCGTGGGGCAATCCCACCCGCAATATCTTTGGCTGGCAGAAACCATGTTACCTGCTAAATGACGGCTATGAACCAACCTTTCAAAGTCTGATCAAAAATACTGACTGGTCCAGGTACGGTGTGGGCAGGGATCCCCGCTGCACCCACTGTATGCTCCACTGCGGGTTTGAACCAACCGCGGTCATGGACTCAGTGAAAAATCCGTTTAAGGCCTTGAAGACCCATTTGAAGGTCGCAGGAATCAGGTAGGAGGATGGCTCTTGTCCCTATTTATTTTCCGGCCTCAGGAGTAGTTGATGCCCCAGACCGAAGCAGAGCCTCCGCACCAGGAGCACTGCGAGAAGAGACACGATAGCGGTGGATCCCACCAGCATAATCATAACAACGATCTGATAGCGTATTGCCAAAACCGGATCAGCCCCTGCTAATATCTGACCGGTCATCATTCCCGGAATAAAAACAACTCCAGCCGCCATCATGGAATTTATTGAAGGGATCATCCCCGCCCTCATGGCAGTTCTCACCATATCCTTACTCGCCTCCTGGTAGTCGGCCCCGAGACAGAGCATCATCTCTACCTCATGGCGCCTTCTTCTCAATTCCCCTAACAGGCGATCCAGGGAAATGGCCATGGCATTCATGGAGTTGCCGATGAGCATTCCGGCCAAGGGGATAAAATATTGAGGTTTCCACCAGGGTTTGGCCCCCACCACCACGCCGGTAACCAGAATCGAAACCAGGGAGTAGCTGATGACCATGGATATCAGAATGGGCCAGAAAAAGGAGACCTGTTTTTCTTTCACCCTGGCCCGGATAATCCGGGCGGCGAAAACAATCATAAAGATGAACACGACAAGAACCAGCCACACAGAATTGAGATGAAAAATAAATCTGAGGATATAGCCCAAGAGAAAGAGCTGTACAAAAGTGCGGAGCGCTCCCACGAGGAGGTCCCGCTCCAACTTGAGACCGTGGTATAGGGATGTGGCCCCAGCCGCGAGGATAAACACCAAGGCCAAAGCCAATTGGCCGGGGCCTATGTCTAAGATTCCATGTTCCATCTAACCTTCGTGATCCGGCCTTCGGTTATTTTTAGGATGCGCGGTGTGATCAAATCGGGCCTTGGCTCTTTGTGGGTGACTGTTAACACGGTGAGCCCGGACTCCCTGTTCAGCCGTTCAACCATGGATTCCACAACCTGGCCGCTTTCCCTGTCGAGGGCGCTGGTTGGCTCGTCTAACAACAGCACGTCCGGTGAGAGCATAAGTCCCCTGACAAAGCAGAGCCGCTGAAGCTGACCAAGGGAGAGGGTCAGGGCGTTATCTCCAAGACCTACGCCCAGGAGCAGGAAATCGGTTAACAGTGTTTTGAGTCTCTCATCTTCCGGTTGTTCCAAATGGGCGTTGTTCTTAAAGGAAAACGGCAGCAGGAGGTTCTCTCGGACCGAGGCATCAATAACAGTGGGGGTTTGCTGAACGTATAAAACAGACCTGCGAAGGAGTGGGGGAGAATAGGAGGAGAGGGGACGGCCTTTGAACAGGATCTCCCCTGACGACGGTTCTTCAAGCCGATTAATCAAACGGAGAAAGGTTGACTTTCCAGCGCCGGAGGGTCCCTGCACGAGATAGAAGCCCCCCTCCCTGATGGTTAGCGTAAGCCCGGTGAAGAGCGGCGCTTCAACGGAGAAACCAAAGGATACCCGGCAAAAATCAATGATGCTGGTGGCGGCCATGGTCTATCCGATCTCCATGTTATTAAAACCCATCATCTTCGAACAATTCCCCGAAAAGCTCTCTGACCTTGCTCTTAGCCTCTGTCAGCATCTCCATGCCTGGAGTTGTAATGGAATAAACCCTTCTGGCCTTCCCGTTTACGATTTCCTTTTCTGATTTTAAATAGCCCTTTTTCTCCATACGATGCAGCATGGGATAAAGTGTACCGGGGCTCAGCTCATACCCATGCCTCCTTAGTTCTTCGATAATCCAGAGCCCGAAAATCTTCTCTTTAGACGCATGATACAGTATGTGCAGCTTTATCAGGCCGGCAAAAATGTCTCTATCCATTTGAACAGCTTATCCTCAACAGTCTCTATCGTATTGCGATAACGATATGCGATAATATGTATCAAGTTTACTCCTGTCAAGGAAAAAATGAGAAACAACATTACCCTCGACAACCCCATTAAGATCATCTAAGATCTTACAAACAAATTTTTACTCACGCAGCAGGGACACCGGCGAAGTCGCCAAGACGCAAAGGTAAGAAATCATGAGAATTGTAGATCTGCGATCAGACACTATTACGCGGCCGACCCCGGCCATGCGCAGGGCCATGGCAGACGCGGAGGTTGGGGACGATGTATTTGGAGAGGATCCCACGGTGAACAGGTTGGAGGAGATGGCTGCGGAGCGTTTGAATAAGGGAGCGGCCCTCTTTGTCGCCAGCGGGACCATGGCCAATCTGGTCAGTCTGTTAGTCCATTGCGGCCGTGGTGAAGAGGTTATTTTGGGCGATAAATCTCACACGTTTTTCTACGAGCAAGGCGGTTCTTCCGGTCTCGGCGGCATTCATCCCCGTACCCTCCCCAATAAACCGGATGGCACGCTCGATTTTGGCGATATTGAAGAAGCAATCCGACCGGACAATATCCACTTCCCGAGGACACGACTGATCATTCTTGAAAACACACATAACAGATGCAGCGGGAGTCCTATAAACATTGAATATATGAAAGGGGTGGGGGAAATCGCGCGTCGTAACAGGGTCAAGGTGCATGTGGACGGCGCCCGCATTTTCAACGCCGCTGTTTCACTATGTGTTGATGCATCCGAACTTGTTTCAGAAGCAGATTCCGTCTCCTTTTGTCTGAGCAAGGGCCTGGCCGCGCCGGTTGGGTCACTGGTTTGCGGAACCCATGATTTTATCGAAGAGGCTCGACGTGCGCGAAAAGTGTTGGGCGGCGGCATGCGTCAGGCGGGTATCTTGGCCGCGGCAGGTATCGTGGCGCTTACGGAAATGATTGAGCGCTTGGCAGAAGATCACGACAACGCCCGGCGATTGGCAGAAGGTCTGACAGAAATAGACGGCTTGTCCGTTGACCCTAAAAGCGTTAAGACCAACATCGTGTACATTAATATCAGTCACAACGATGTTTCATCAAATGACCTGGCAGATCTGCTTACCAGGGAAGGTGTACTCCTCTTGCCTATCGGAGCTAAGCAGATGAGAGCAGTTACCAATTACCACATTACCGAAGATGATGTGGAATATGCGGTGGGTGTGATCCGTCATGAAATCAACAATAGCTAATAAGCTGTGGTTTAGTTTCTGGGTATTGATTGCTGTCCTAACTATTTGCGGGATGATCGCTTACTTGCAGATCCATGGGATTAATAGAGCAATAGAGCAGTTCGTGGAGGTGAGAGAGCCTCTTCAAGAGGTAATCCTGGAGATGGAAATCAATATGGGAAACACCTCAAGGGCAGTGATGGGGTATGTCATGGAGAGGGACCCCTCCCATGTAAAAGTGTTGCATGATTCCGAGAAGGAGTTTGAAAGCCTTGTTTCTGATTTTAAGGAATTGGCCGAGACCGAGGAGGAGAAGCGGTTTCACAGAGAAGTATCCCGATTTTCTGTTGAGTTCAGGAAACTATCCCACGATATCGTAACCCTTGTGAACGAACAACACGATGCGCAACGGGTTTTCAGACAGGCCGCCAGGGGGATCGATGAATCGATTGGTAAAGCACTCGAAGGGGTCACTAATAAGAGTCCGGGTTGGACCAAGACAAAGGGAGAAACCGCTCTCAATATGCAAATCTGTTCTCATGAGGTCTTTGCAGCAATTGAGCGATATCTAATTCAGCACACCGGCTTTCAGCGGGAAGCGGTGAAGAGCGCAGAACAGGCCTTCAGGGAATTCAGGAAGATGTACAGCAAAACCGCTCTTTCTGATGAAGAGAGACATGCGCTCAGACTAATCGACAGGGACTATAATCATGCCATCAAGGATGGATATGATGCCATGGCAGTCACAGATCAGTTATATGTGAAACTCGACCGGTTCCGGGGCGATATCACGAAAATAGATAAGGTTCTGAATGAAGATATCCAGCCCCTGATACATGCTGATACAGTCAAAGCTGCGGAAGATTCTAAGCGTTCAGTCTCCATAGCCTCAGCAATAACGCTGACCATGGTGGTTTCAGTCCTCATTATTATAGCCTTTGTAACATGGATTACAACCAAAGGGATAATTGCATCTGTTCACAGCTTAAAAGAAGGCTCCGAGGAATTCGGCAGGGGAGTGCTTGACCATAAAATTGATGTAAAAACGAAAGATGAGCTTAGTGAACTGGCCACAGCCTTCAACGAGATGGCGGAAAAGAGGAAAGAAGCAGAGGCCGAATTGCAAGAAAGCTCTGAAAAAATAAAGCTGTTTGCCTATTCGGTCTCGCATGATCTCAAGAGCCCGGTAATGGGAATCTACGGGTTGACAAGGCTTCTGCATAAAAATTACGGCGATATCCTTGGGGAGAAAGGGAAAACCCATTGTGAGCAGATCTTAAAGGCTTCCGAACAGATTGGATCTCTTGTTAAGGAGATCAACGTTTACATATCAACCAAAGAAGCTCCCCTTTCCATTGAACAAATCAAAATTGAAGAGATCTTAGAGGTTGTCAGAGAAGAAGTTATGGCCCGGCTTGCGGTTCGTCAAATAGCCTGGACTCAGCCTGAAAATCTGCCCGAAATCAAGGCAGATAAATTGTCCATTATCAGGGTGATAAGAAATCTGGTGGATAATGCCATTAAATATGGCGGCGATGACTTGAGAGAAATTAAAATAGGATATAGGGGGTCAGATGAAACCCATATTCTTTCCGTGACAGATGACGGCATCGGTCTAAAGGCAGAAGATTCAGAAGAGATCTTTGAGATATTCAAACGAAAGAACACATCAAAAGGGATCCAGGGAACAGGTCTGGGGCTGGCGATAGTAAAGGAAATCGTAGAACGGCATGGCGGAAAGGTATGGATTGAACCAGACGCAGAGAAAGGGACGATCTTCAGCATATCCATCTCAAA
>JAOZQV010000163.1 GCA_029932035.1 Deltaproteobacteria bacterium
ATCTTCACCCAGGCCGGCGAGCCAGGTTCTGGTCTCAGCAGGATCCAGGATATCCCCGAGCTTTTCACAAATGATCGCCCATTGTGGCTGATCCCCCGGTCGTTCATCCTGCCATCGGCTGATGCGGCCGTTTGCCAGTGACCATTAAGAAATATTTGAATGTGACAATTCATTGTTCACTTTGGTGGTTAGAAATGGAGCAATTCGACCTGGATAGTTCACTATAGTGTTTGAAAGCCAAGTTCCAATCCAAAGGCGTGTGAAACTTACCTCACTATAGTGAATTATTTTTCCGATTTTTTCAAGAAAATTTTCCTCCTGAATCAATCATGAAAAAGCTTAAATCCGTTACCCCCGATGAAATTTTTCTGGAAGAGTTTCGCAAACCGATGGGGCTGACCCCGATTCCCCATTTTATTTGTTGAACGTAAGGAACAGGCGACGTGCATCTTTTAACAAAAGAAGAAGTTGTCGTTCACGAAGCGGGGAGGCAACAAAACCAAAACGAAGATAAAATTGAGCTGCATCCTCATCGATCGGATGCGCAAGCAAGGCTCGTATGCCGGCATGTTCAGCCATCACGAGAGTGCGGCGAATAGCGTCCTGAAGGAGACCTCTGCCGATACCACGTCCCTGATGGTGTAGAGAAACGGCAAGCCGAGCGAGTAGAACAACAGGAATAGGGTACTGCCCCATACCCTTACGGATACGTTCTGGAGCTTTTAGCGTATCAACCTGCCCGACGGTCAGGCTGAAGTATCCAACAATTCGGTTCCTATCAACCACTACAAATGTTTTGGCTGATCCGCTGGCCTGTGCCTGGCGCGCATGACGAACCAACCAGTCATTCAGGACCGGCTTGCCGCAGTCGAAGGGTAAAACACAATGCCCAGGATTCAGCGCTTCGGGGGGAATCAGGGACATTGCTCATCCCAAGGCGCAGGTCTGGAGAACAAATCCTTCAACCCGATGTTTTCCTCAGCCGGACGATCCAGTAGATCCAGCAGGTTCTGATATCGTTTGCCGGATACCATGAACATCCGCTGGTCCAGCAGCGCGTTTTCAGCGGCCTGATATGCACTGTCCATGATAAACTCTGTCAGTGACTTGTGGCACACCTCTGCTGCACGGCGCAGGACGACCTCCTGTTCCGGAGTTGTACGAAATCCAAGTCGAGACGATTTAGCGGTTCTTTTTGCAATCGGTTGTGTGGCGGTCATGATTGATCTCCTTGTTCGGAACTAATATTTTATGTTAGTACATTTGACACCCAATGTCAAGCCACATCAGAAAAATTAGAAGTACCTGCTGTCACAGCTTGATTAGAGGGTCAAGGGTGGGGTCATCAAGTCTGCCGTTGACTCTTGGTGATTTTGTCAGCTACGATTTGTATCCGGTTTTTAAGTCCCTTATCAGCTTTCATCTCATATCCTTAAGCCGATACGATTGGACGCTTGTCAGCCCAGGGCCTTGCTTCTTCAAGTTGTGCGGCAAGCCAGAAAAGTGTTGCCTCGTCACCAAAACGCCCGATAAAATGAGAGCCTACGGGCAAGCCGTCATCATTCCAAAACAAAGGTACGGACATTGCCGGTTGCCCGGTAATATTGCATATTGGCGTAAACGGGACATATTTCACTGAACGTGTAAACCCCGCCATAGGGTCCTCCTCGGTTGAGTCAAAAGTCCCAAGCGGAACCGGCGGTTCAGCCAATGTTGGAGTGAGCCAGATATCATATTCAACAAAAAAACGTGCAACGACCCTTGCAATATTCTGAATTGTTTGAACCGCCAGCAGATAGTCAATCGCTTGAAATCCGCATCCCATTTCGTACAAAGCCCATGAAAGTGGCTCAACCTGTTCTTTTGAGGCCCCGAGGGCTTTCAGGGTAGAAGCGTTTCCGGCAGCCCACAAAACCGTAAATGAACGGGTTATCTGGTTGCTGTCCAACACAGGGTAAGCCTCTTCTACCTCATGTCCAAGATCAGCGCATAAACCGGCAGCATCTTCAACTGCTTTGACACAGTCAGGATGTAACTCGCTTCCATCTACTGTTTTCTTTGTGAACGCGATTCGGAGTTCTTTTGGCTTAGCAACAATTTCCTCAACAAAGGGGCGCTCAGGCGGTGGCGCCCAGTACGGGTCCCCTATATCAGGCCCTGAAGTTGCGTCAAGAAGCGCGGCACTATCCCTTACAGACCTGGTAACAGCATGCTCCGCAACCAGTCCGCTTAGAATATCTCCGAAATCCGGCCCGAGCGGATTCCTGCCGCGTGTAGGTTTGAGGCCGAACAGGCCACAACAGGAAGCAGGGATTCGAATCGAACCCCCTCCATCATTTGCATGTGCCATGGGGACAATGCCCGCAGCAACTGCTGCCGCTGACCCTCCGCTGGACCCCCCTGTACTCCTTTCAGTATTCCACGGGTTTCTACACGGTCCGAAAAGATCCGGTTCTGTGGTAGGAAGTATGCCGAATTCAGGAGTGTTCGTCTTTCCTGCAATGATCAATCCCGCCCGTTTAATCCTCGCAACCAGCTCACTGTCATGATCCGGCACAAAGTCACGCAGCAGTTTTGAACCAAGGGACATTGGTACCCCTGCATAAGATGCAAGCAGGTCTTTCAGGAGAAAAGGAACTCCGGTAAATGGACCGTCAGGGAGCGAGCCTTTAGCGTTTTCAAGCGCAAGGTCATACATGGGCGTGACTATAGCGTTAAGCTTTGGGTTCAATCGTTCTATTCTATCAATGGCATATTTCACAAGTTCAAATGCTGTTACCTCTTTCTTTCTAACCAGCTCAGCCTGCGCAGTCGCGTCCAAATACGCTAATTCATCGGTTTTTGACATGATATGACCTCCTCATATTTTAGTTATTTTCACACTATTGCCTTTTAGGCGGGTCCATATGATTTTTTGGAGCATAATGGGAGAAATTACTGGATCTTCCATGAGAATTCAAGCCCTTAGATTGGCATTGCTGGAATCCTTGTAGCCTGAGAAATTCGATATTCTCATTTATTTCAAGAAAAATCCGGAAAATCCAAAAGATTGGTCGATAGATGGGTTATAGAGCGATCCAATAAATAGGATTCAAAATGCTTTCATAAAAGGAGGTGGATGATGATTCCAGAGATAATAACCGGAATAGTTTTTGTCATCTTATTGTGTGGGCTTGGCATGAGCCTTATTAAGCGCCCTTAATAGGGAAAGTGAAGGAATTACTCGCCTAATGCCTATTAACTGATCAACCCAGCCTGCCTATGGAAGAACAAGAAAGGAGGACATTATCCCGTTTGATGGTCCTCGAAAACTACAGTAGGAAGATGTTGGCCGTCGGATGATTTTGTGAGATTTTCTTGTTGCAGTGTTATGTCACCTATGACATATTCTACGGAAATCGGGGCCAGAGACTCTTATAATGCTTATGCAAACATCTTTCAGCGAAAAACTCTGAACACCTAACCCGGGCAAGTCGGAACCATAAAGGTCTCGCGCAAAAGCACAAAGCTCGCAAAGAAAAACAATGAAAAACTTTCTTGTGCTTTTTGCACAAAATATAATTGGTAACTGTCTAACATTAAGAGTAAAGGAGGTATCAATGAAATCAACAATCAAAAATCTTCTTATGGCCGGTGGAGCGATGCTCTTTCTGCTTTCCCCCATTGCAGAGGGCCTCTCCGCTCCGCCCAAACATCCGCCGCCAAAGCATCCCCTGGGGAAGCCTCATGTGCATAGGGTTCCTCCAAAACATGCGCCCCCGGTTTATAAGACCCGAAAATATATAGCTGCCCCGCCGGCTTTTAGACCGAACCCACCCGGCCCAAAATATCTTTGGGTTCCACGATACAGACATCCGTCAGGTGTATATATTGGTGGGTATTGGAGACCACCGTCAAAACCTGGTTTCACCTGGGTTGATGGATACTCGAACACGGCAGGTGTAAGGATTTTTGGTTACTGGAAGCCGATACGAGTGAAACCTGGATATATATGGGCGCCTGGATACTGGAATAATACGGTATGGGTTAATGGTTACTGGAGACAGGCACAAAAACCTAACCTTGTATGGGTACCCGGGCATTATAATAGTAATGGTGTGCGGATAAAGGGCCACTGGAAATGAGCGAAAGACCGGGAACTTTTGATATCTTTCCAGGGAGATAGAGCGGGTAGTTCTGAATAACCTGATTCCTGATCCGGCTGAGCGTTTTGCCTGATATTTTGACGGCCTTTTTCGGTGAATATTTCACAATATACTGCCGCAGGCTTTTCGCCTGTGTTCGGATCACGGATTTACCCTCTACCGGTACAAGGGCATCGTCAATAACCCTTATGCAATACCATTGGGGGCGGCCCTTTACATTTGAATTAAACATCACGTCCTATGATCAAGGGCTGACCCCGTTTCCCGCCATTTCCCCACAAACTCCAGCTACCCTGAATCCTTTTTTTATTGCAGTGATATATCATTTATGACATATTCTCCAAAAACCGAAACATAGAGGCTCTCAGAATACTTCTGAAGAGATCGGAAAGACGAGGAAACAGGTAGCTGGTAGATAATGGAATCCTTTTTTAAACTGAAAACGGCCGATGAAGTCTTTGGCATTATTGACCGATGGGGTCCTGTTGGTGAAGAGATTATCTCTCTCGAAGACGCCATGGACCGTGTGTTGAGTCGGGATTTGACTGCGCCGGAAGATCTGCCGCAGTTTTTCAGGTCGACCATGGACGGCTATGCAGTAAAGGCAAAGAGCACCTTTGGGGCCAATGAAGGGATGCCCGCCCTGTTTGAAGTGGGGGGCGAGGTGCTGATGGGCGAGGCCGGCACAATCGTTGTGGAGAAAGGCCAGGCCGTAAAGATCCCCACAGGAGGCATGTTGCCTGAAGGCGCCGATGGGGTGGTGATGAAGGAATATTGCAACCTCTTGGACGAGGAAACGCTTGAGGTGAGCCGGACCATATCCCCCTTGGAAAACGTTATCCAGCCTGGGGACGATTTCAGACAGGGCGCTGTTTTTCTGAACAAGGGGCACCGGTTGCGCCCCCAAGACCTGGGCGTTATGGCAGGACTTGGCTTAGCTGAGGCGCCGGTTTTTCGAAAACCGAGGATCGCTATCATATCCACCGGGGACGAAATCGTGCCCGTTGATAAACCATCCCTCCCCGGGCAGGTGAGGGATATCAATCGTTACACTCTTGGGGCCTTGTGCCGAAGGGTGGGGGCAGAACCTATATGCATGGGGGTCTGTCCTGATGATTTTGAGACTCTCAAGGGGATGTCCGAGAAGGCCCTTGTAGAGGCAGATTCACTCTGGATATCCGGCGGGAGTTCTGTGGGGACAAAGGATCTCACCCTGCAGGTCTTTGAAACGCTGCCGCAATTTGAACTCCTTGTCCATGGCATATCAATCAGTCCGGGCAAACCTACCATCATCGGTAAATCCGGGCCTCAGCCCGTAATCGGTCTCCCCGGACATGTGGCCTCGGCCCTGGTGGTCGCAGAGGTCTTTATGACGAGAATGATCTCACGGCTTTCAGGAGATGCCGGTCTTGGGAGCCATCTCTATGCCGGCGTAGAGGCTGAACTGAGTCAAAATATCGAGTCTGCCAATGGCAGGGAAGACTATATTCGTGTCAAACTGATTGAAGAGGGAGAAAGCCTGATAGCCAGACCCGTCTTTGGAAAATCAGGGCTTATTTCCACCCTGGTAGAGGCAGACGGCCTGATCAGGATAGATATGAATACCGAGGGACTTTATCAGGGAGAGAGGGTAAGGGTAATGCTGTTTAATTTCGCAGATGGAGGTCTCCCATGAAGAGAAATGTCTATCTTTCAATGAAATCCCTTGAGGAGGCCAAGGAGATATTTTTTACCCGGTTTGACCCCGGATTAAGGGCCGGGATAGAGGTGATAGAGGCCGAGGAAAGTTCAGGTCGCGTTACAGCAGAACCGGTTTTTGCGAGACGCTCTGCCCCATCCTATCATTCTTCGGCCATGGACGGCATTGCGGTGAGGGCAGATCAAACCTATGGCACCACAGAAAGAGTGCCCAAAACCTTGGAATTGGGGCGGGATGCCGTCTGGGTCAACACCGGTCAGCCGCTCCCGGAGCCTTTTGATGCCGTTATCATGGTGGAAAAGATCCACGAGGTAGATGAAAACAGGGTAGAGATTCGCTCTCCTGCCTACCCATGGCAACATGTGCGCAAAGTGGGGGAAGATATTGTTGCAACCCAATTGCTCTTTCCCCAGGATCACCAGCTCCGCCCCTATGATGTGGGGGCGCTTATCAGTGGTGGGGTTTTCGCGGTCAAGGCCTGGAAAAAGCCTGAGGTAGCCATTATCCCAACCGGCTCGGAGCTTGTTCGTCACGGAGAGATAACAGAAGATGAAGTGTTAAAAGAGGGCCGGATCATTGAATATAATTCCCTGGTCCTTGCAGGGCTCGTTCGCGAGTGCAACGCCATACCACTGATTTATGATATTGTTCCGGACACGGAGGAAGAGATCCGGGCCGCCCTGACCCGGGCGGTTCAGTCAGAGGCCGATGTGGTCATCATAAATGCGGGATCCTCGGCAGGAAGCAAGGACTACACGGTGCATATGGTCAGCGAAATGGGGGAGGTTCTGGTCCATGGCGTTGCCATGATGCCGGGTAAGCCGACTATTTTGGGCACGGTAAGGAATAAGCCTGTTGTGGGGAATCCCGGCTATGCTGTTTCCGCAACCCTCTCCTTTGACCAGTTTGTAAGACCGCTTCTATATAATCTTCAAGGTTGTCCCAATCCCAAACCCCGGATCGTCAAGGTCCAGCCCACCAGGGACATCCCCTCCAAGGTCGGTATAGAGGAATTCCTGCGGGTCAACATCGGGAAGGTGGGGGAGAGGTATGTAGCCACGCCATTGGCGAGGGCGGCGGGGTCTATCACCACCCTGACAAGGGCGGAAGGGATTCTCCGTGTCCCTGCTCTTTCAGAAGGGATCACCCAAACCCAGGAAACAGAGGCAGAACTCCTTGTAGGCGAAGAGGAGCTGCTGAATACGGTTGTTATTATCGGCAGCCACGACATTACCATTGATATCTTAGGCGATGAGGTCAGACGCACAAGACGCAATATCCGCATTTCATCGGGGAATGTGGGGAGTCTGGGAGGATTGTTGGCCCTGAGAAAAGGGAGATGCCATATTGCGGGTTCACACCTGTTAGATACCGTGACCGGCGAATACAATATCTCATATATCAAGAGATACGTAAAAGGATTGAGTGTCTCTGTTTTTTATCTGACCCTCCGAGAGCAGGGGCTGATAGTTGCCAAGGGGAATCCAAAGGGGATTAAAGGGATCGAAGATTTAGCCGGAACCGATATTGCCTTTGTGAATCGTCAGGCGGGTTCGGGAACGCGCGTCCTTTTCGACCACCAGTTGGATCAATCAGGGGTTAATGCTGATGCTGTTAGGGGCTACGACCATGAGGAATTTACCCATATGGCAGTGGCGGTGGATGTTCTAAGCGGCGCTGCTGATGCCGGAATGGGGATTTATGCCGCTGCCAAGGCCTTGGGCCTGGACTTTGTTCCGATTGCAAGAGAGCAGTATGATCTGATTATTCCAAGCCATATGTTGGATCAGCCAAATATACAAGTGGTTCTAAATACGATAAAATCCGGGCATTTTAGGGAGCGGATCATCTCTTTAGGCGGGTATGATCCCTCAAGAAGCGGTGAACTGTTCATGGAGGTGGAGGGGTATTAATATGGCGTTTCTCAAGCTGAGATCTCGGCAATGGGTTGTTGATGAGCATAATCGTATCATCATGGGTGAAGGGCGGAAGGAAATCCTGGAAACCATTGAAAGGACCGGGTCCATAAACCAGACCGCCAAGGCCATGAAGATGTCCTATAAAGGTGTCTGGAGCAAAATCAAGGTGACTGAAAAGTATCTGAATATGAAGATTGTTCATGCGGACAGGAAAATGGGCAGCAAGCTCACAAAGGAGGGGAAAGATCTTCTAACAAAACTGGAGTCAGGTGATATTGCGAATG
>JAOZQV010000164.1 GCA_029932035.1 Deltaproteobacteria bacterium
CTTCATCAAATTGCAGAGTGACGTGAATCGGGGCTTTCAAGCGATATTTAGGGTCCTTTAGGGAATTGAGCGGAATAATTCTGTATCTCGTGTCAACGGCATAAATGATTTTTTTGCTAAGATCCTTATACTGATCTGGTGTCAGGATGGTTTCTTGCATGTGAACCTCCTTTCAAAACCATAAATCATGGTATCCCATCCTATACTCCTTATTGTGGGCACGATAAGGCGGATAGACGAATTCTCTTCAATAAATAGCATTTACCCGTTTAAAATACAATAAATTGGGAGTCTTTGTTGTCCCAACTTCGAAAAAAGGAGCCTTCCGCTCTCAAACCGGCTGAACGGTATGTCTCCTTGAGGTGTGTTTCAATCATATGGCTAATTTGCTTTATTAGATAAAAAAGTCAGGACTTTTTTGTTCTATGAAATAAAGACGCCGACGCAAAGATTCGGGTCCACAGCCCGTTTTGGTTATCTTGAAAGGGGATTTCACCTAATGACATTTTAATGGCTCATTGAGCAATGGCCTGTGGATCGGAGAGAGTGAGCTTGCAATATCGGGAATATCCTTGACTATTGACTCGATTTCAACATATTTTTCTTATGCCATAATCTGGATAAACCGGAACCAAACAGGCCTCGCGCAAAGACGCCAAGACGCAAAGGCTAAAAAGTATCATTCTGCTCATAATGGCTATATGACAAATCGTTCGCAAACAAGTTTCTACCACTCGGAATATATATAGATGCTTAAACCGACAAAATGGATTTCCTATTTCTTCCTTTTCCAGGCGCTACTCGTCTGTTCATCTGCTCTTGGAGAAACCTCTGAGCCAATTAACCCTTCACTCTCCCTGATCGCATCTCTCGATCTCGCCGTGCCGCACTCCTTTTGTGGGGAACCGGTGCCGATGGACAACAGGGAGGTCAAAGAACGCTTTGAAAAGGAGATTCTTCTCTCTCTCTGGAACCGAGCTCAGGTTGTCCTGTGGCTGAAACGCTCTCGACGGTATCTGCCATATATTGAAAAGATGCTTAAAAAGAACGGTCTGCCAGACGATCTCAAATATGTGGCAATTGCCGAGAGCGCCCTCAGGCCCCATGCCGGGTCACAAAAGGGGGCCATGGGATTCTGGCAATTCATGAGAGGGACCGGGCGAAAATACGGGCTAACCATCAACCGCCGGATTGATGAGCGACGTAACCTGTTCGCATCAACCGGCGCCGCGATCAAATATTTTAAGGATCTTCATGAGGAATTCGGGTCCTGGACCCTTGCGGCTGCTGCATATAATATGGGCGAAAAGGGGCTTATGTCTGAGATCCTGGAACAGCAGACCGATGATTATTACCAGCTTTATCTCCCCCTTGAGACACAGCGGTTTCTGTTCCGAATCCTCTCCATAAAGGTAATTCTTTCAGAACCGGAGAAGTTCGGTTTCAAACTACAAAAATACGACTATTACCTCCCTCTGGCATTTGATAAGGTCCGTATAAAATCGGTTGGGGAGGTGCCTATTCGAATTGTGGCACAGGCAGCCACGACCCATTTTAAGGTCATCAAGGACCTGAATCCGGAAATTAGAGGCCACTATCTAGTCGCGGGAACTCATGAAATTCTTGTCCCCAAAGGAGCATCTACAGGGTTCCAAAAACGATTAAAGCTGCTTATCAAGAGATTTTCTTTAGGTCAAAATGAACGGATCTATGTTGTCAGGAAGGGAGATAACCTCTCCTCCATTGCCGAAAAATTCAATATTCCCCTGGCCGCCCTTTTTATCTGGAACCGAATTGACCTTAAACGCCCCATTCATCCCGGAGATCGTATCGTCGTCCATCCCGAAAAGTAGTGATTATGAATCCTGCCCCGCTTTAGCGGGGCTCAAATCCTGCTCAAGGGTTACGATCATTCTTTCCAACTCTCCCTGTTTTGTTTTTAACTCCTGATTCAACTTCTTGTCCCTTTTGCGCAGTTCCTCCAATCGAGTTTCCTGTTGGTTAAGTCGTTTAACATACCGGTTCCGGAGGCCTTTTTCTTCTGTTGTCTGCCTTAAGCCCCCCAGATTTTCCCTGAGCCTTTTCTGATCCTCAAATATTTGGCCCCGCTCTTTTTGTATCGCCTTGATGCCCCTGTTAATGCTGCTGATTTCCGATTTGAGGGTGACGATTTTCTGCAATTTGTTCTGTGTGTTTTCAGTAAGATATTTCTTGCGGGCAAGGATAATTATTTGATCCGGTGTCAGATTGCTGATCATTATCCGTTCCCAACTTTCCCTCATCTCCCTGACACTGAACTTTGTGACTTTCAGTCCGGGGGCCTTGACTTCAAAACGGAGGTAGTTATCGGTTATCTCAATCGGCTTTTCTTTATTAAGAAGTTTCCAATTTGCGTGAAAGGGATGCTCGATGATAACGGTCTTTGAGCGGGCGTTATTATTCTCAAGATTGTATGTCTTCGTTTCAATGATTCCCCTCCGCATGCGGATTATGCCACGGTTAATAACCACCCGGTCAATCTGTTCACTCTTGGTTCCTACTTTGGTATTGACGCGGAGACCCAAATCAACGGCATAGGTGATGTAACGCTGTTCCTCCGGTTTGAAGGTTTTAACCAATGCATCACCTGCATAGCTGGCTCCCTGGAAAACGGTCAATGGCCCCCCTTCTAATGTCAAACCCGTGCTGTTTTTCAGCCTTACCGCTGCGAGGGGATTATCCGCCCGTATGGTCTCGTTGTAGAGATCGACTGCCTGTCCCTCGATCTCGGCTGCCACAATCGGTACCAGGGCCGAACGGTTTCGTTCTATTGTAACAGGGTGGTCAATCCTGTATTCAAACATTTCTCCCTTCTCACGGGTAACGGTGTCTACCTTTAATTCTCGTATCCTCTCATCAAAATTCGCTCCTTCAAGGCGCATCTCCTTCATCTCTCTCCCAGCGGCAAAGGATTTCATTCGTTTCGGTTTAGGTTTAGCCATTGGAGCTGCGGCTGCCACCATCCGGTCCGCACGCATGCCCGCCTCTGGGACTGCCGGCGCTAACGTGGCCGCCTTTTCCCATTTAACGACCGGTCGTTTTTTGAATTGGGGGTCATAAAGATTTTGGACAAACGATATGGGCAACCCGCTGATTAGGGAGAGCTGGATATTTTTCCAGTCTTCCCCGCTCACATTATCAATAATGGCCCATCCCTGAAGAAACGGTTTGATATCCTTTTTGCCCTCCGGGATTATAATGCGATAAGTCGCTTTCCATACGGGAACTTCTGTCACGTAACTCATTAGAAGCTCCTGTCTCCCTTCTCCAGTCGGCGTTATGAAAACGGCTTTTTCATTCTTTCGGTGCTTCTGAAAGAGGATCGCCAGATACCTTTTTATGTCCTGGTTAAGTCTTTGATCAAGGAATTTTACTCCGCTAATTTCATTGGTGTCGAAACTACGCAGTTGATTATTGCTGTCCATGATGCTCAGATAAAAACGTGGAATCTTTATCTTATTTTCCATGGTGACCCGCGTTTCCACACCGACTATGGTCCCCGTTATGGCAGCATTTCCGATTGTAAGTTCAATCTTGCTTCCCTGCAATTGCTCCAGCACCTGCGGCAGGCCATCGCCCTTTCGGAGATCAAAGGCGTAATCGCTCAACTGCTGCTTTGCGGTCTTTGTGCTGTCATAAATGATGCTACCGACCTCTCCCCCGCTCAAATTGAGTATGGTAAGGCTTTTTAGCAGGTCATTCATCTGTTCACGTTTAAAATGGAGTTCAATCCCCTTCCCTGCCTCCACACTTCCACGCAGTTCAAAATAGCCCACACCGCTTTTAAACAGAGCCACCTTCCTAAGGTTCAACTGACCCCCGGCCGATCCTTCGATCTCTGCATTGATCCCTGCGGGGATGATTAGACTGAACAGAAATGCGATAAACACGGACTGAAGCAAAAAATTGCGATGTCTCATATTGACCCTCCTTTCATGACTGTGTTCGCCTGACCTTCATATTTCTCTCAAAATAAGAAATACTATAACACTAAACCGGAGAAACCTGAACCGAAAAGGTCTCACGCCCCAGTACCATCTTCCGGAGCTACGGGATAAACAAAGCTCGCAAAGAAAAAAATGAGGGTTCATAGGTTCCCCGCCCAGCGGGATCTTCGATTATAGCAAGCCTCATTAATGTTTGACACTCAACCCCAATTTCCCTATACTCCTTAGCTCAAAAGTAGTTATGTCGATCAGTTTCCCCTGATTAGAGGGAGAAACTCTCATTTGAAAAGAGGAGGTTATTAGGTATGAAATGTCCACATTGTGAAAAAGAGATTCCGGGTTCTCCCTGCCCAAAGTGCGGGGAGATGGTCTTTGAGGATGCGAATTATTGTATGGCATGCGGGGTCCCTTTGAAGGAAGGTTTGGAAGAGATCGCCCGGGATGAGGATTTTCTTGAATATGATGACGATTTTGATCTTGACGACCGGGTCTTATGTCCTGATGGGGCCTGCACAGGGATCATAGTTGACGGTAAATGTACCGAGTGCGGGAAGACCGAGGAAGAAGCGGCTGCGGTAGAAGATAAAGAAGAAACAGCTGCGGTGGAGGATCAAGAAGAGGCCCCGGCAGTGGAAGTGGAGAAAACGGATGAAGAAAAAAAGGAAGAGAAGGGTGAGTGAGGAGCGAAGTGTATGTATGAACTTAAAATAACTTCTCAGTTTGCCGCTGCACACCAATTAAGAGAGATTCGAGGCGGATGTGAGAACCTGCATGGGCATAACTGGAAAATAGAGGTGTGCGTGCAAGGCAACACCTTGGGAAACGACGGTCTGCTGATCGATTTCAGGGTGGTAAAAGGCGAGACAAAAAGGGTAATAGATGAACTGGACCACAAATTTTTGAATGAATTGGCGTCCTTCGAGAATACCGAACCATCCTCAGAGAATATTGCCCGCCATATCTTTGAATCAATCTCACGTAACCTGAAAATCCAAGGGGTCAAGGTAAGCAAGGTCACTGCATGGGAGTCTGATTCTGCCTGTGCAAGCTTTTGGATTGATGATTAGGGTGTAGATGAAAATATTTGCTTTTATACCGGCACGATACGATTCAAGTCGTTTTCCCGGGAAACCCTTGGCGTTGATCTCCGGCAAACCGATGATTCAACATACCTATGAATGCGCTCTTTCATGCCATGAGCTTTCAGCAGTCTATGTTGCAACGGACGATGACCGGATCGCAGACTGCGTTAATCAATTCGGCGGCAAGGCTGTGATTACTGCGAAAACACATCGTTCCGGCACGGACCGCATCGGTGAAGCAGCCCTGAAGATGGGACTTCAAGATGATGACCTCGTTGTGAATATCCAGGGTGATCAGCCGTCATTTCATCCATCAGTCGTTACCGATATGGTCAAACCACTGATAGATGACAGGGCGATACCGATGAGCACGTTGAAATATAAGATCAGGGATAAGAGGGATATTCAAAATCCCAATCATGTTAAGGTCGTTACAGACAGAGAGGGCTTTGCAATATATTTTTCCCGCTGTTCCATCCCTTTTTGCCGCGATGTAAGGCCCGATGAGGTCTATTACAAACATCTTGGGTTGTACTGCTTCCGTATGGATTTCCTGACGCGGTTCACCTCTCTTGATGAAGGAACGCTCGAAAACTTGGAAAAGCTTGAACAGTTGAGAGCCCTGGAACATGGATATAGGATCAAGGTCTCCGAGACCATTCATGACTCTATCGAAGTCGATGTGCCCGAAGATGTGAAAGCCATAGAAAGGCTCCTGGAAACCCTTAATCTGTGAACCTTGCCGTGTCTCCTAATAAGGTCTGGAAACTAAAACCCGCATCCCCTGCCGCTTCTCAACTTGCCCGCAAGGCAGGCATTACCCCCTTACAGGCGCAACTGCTAATCAACCGTGGCATTACGGAGAGCACAGTTGCGCAATCTTTCCTCTCACCCCGCTTATCCCAAATGGCTGATCCGATGCTCATGAAGGGGATGGACAGTTCGGTAAAAACCATCCTTGCTGCCATGCAGACCCGTGACAAAATCACCATATATGGAGATTACGATGCGGACGGCCTCACTGCCACAGCCGTGCTGTTGCATTTCTTTTCGGATCTCGGCATACCTGTCACATCTTACGTGCCCAACCGGTTGGAAGAGGGTTATGGCCTTAACAGTGAGGCCATTGAGCAGATCAGCAGAAACGGGACAGGACTCATCATTACAGTGGACTGCGGCATCTCCGGTGCAAGAGAGATCGATCTGGCAAAGGGCCTGGGGTTGGAGGTGGTTGTTTCTGATCATCACCAGATGTCAGGGGAGTCCCGGCTCAACTGTCCGGTAATCAACCCTCACCAACCTGACTGCCCCTTTCCCTTCAAAGATCTTGCAGGAGTGGGTCTGGCCTTTTTCCTGGCAGTTGCAATCAGGGCTGTCTTGAGGGACCAGGGTTGGTTCAAGGGCCGACCCGAGCCTGATCTAAGGGAATATCTTGATCTGGTTGCCTTGGGAACCATTGCGGACAGGGTGCCGCTGTTAGGTCAGAACAGGATGCTTGTTAGGGGTGGTATAAGACGCATGGCTGACTCGAGATGGCCCGGGATAAGGGCCATGATGGATGTGGCGAGTGTTAAGAGTTCAGAAATATCTTCTGATGATCTGGCGTTCAGGCTTGCCCCCCGTCTTAACGCCCCGGGGAGGCTGGGTGATTCCGATGCCGGGCTACGAATCCTGACCGTTACCGAAGATCAGGAGGCCAAAGAGCTCGCCTTGAAGGTTAATGTTGAAAACGGCCGGCGTCAGAGACTGGAGCAGAGTATACTCGATCGGATAGAGGATATGATCAGGAGCGAGGGGCGGATTGCCGATCGCAGAACCCTTCTTTTGTGGGGAGAAAACTGGCATCAGGGGGTTCTCGGCATCGTTGCATCAAGGCTTGTTGAAAGATATCATCGGCCCTCATTGGTTATTGGCGTCAAGGATGGGATTGCCACCGGATCGGGGAGGAGCATCGACGGTTTCAATCTTTATCAGGCCTTGAGTCGCCTCAGGCCGCTTTTTCACAAGTTCGGCGGACATGCCTACGCAGCAGGTTTCAGGTTAGATGAAGAGAACCTTGAGATCCTCAAACGTGAGTTAGAAGGGCTTGCCGAAAACGAGATGACTGACGAAGATCTTGTTCCCACCATTGAGGTGGATTCCGATCTTCATCTTAAAGAGATAGGCCATGAAATGATCGGTCAAATAACGGCCCTCTCCCCTTTTGGCGAGAAAAACCCTGAGCCGGTTTTCCGGGCACGGTCACTCCATGTCTCAGGATCACGTGTTGTGGGGGAACGTCATCTCAAACTCAGGGTACGCCAGGGTGAGACGACTTTGGAGGCAATCGGTTTTGGCCTCGGCCACCATCATCCCCTTAATGGGAAGAGGGTGGATATAATTTTCACCCCCGGATTGAACAGATGGCAGGGATCTGAGAATATTCAGCTCAAGATTGTTGATCTTAGAGAGTGTGCGGTGGGCTAATCCTTGAAAATCTTGGCCGCGAGTTCAATATCTTCGGGGCAGAATATGAATAGGGACTTACTGTCTCCGGGCAAGGCCGATCCATATACGTAATTGATGTTAACCCCTTCCTCGCCGAATTTTTTTGCCATTTCAGCGAGACTGCCAGGTCTGTTATCTATCTTTAACGCAATGACCGGCATGATATCGAATGTGAAACCTGACTTGGACAAGAAATCGATAGCCCTGTCAGTATCCTCAACGAGAAGCCGGATCAGCGCATGATCGGCCGAATCCTTTTTCATGGAACCGTAGCTTGCTGCCGGCGCTATTCTTTTAAGGGATTTCCCTCTTGCCTTAAAGAGCGCCTGGACATATTCAGAGGCATCCTGGATGGTCAATGCATCGATGTTGATCCCGGCTTCAGCTAACATGCTTGCCAGTTTTCCAAGTTCGCCGGGGACATTTTTGAGGAAGAGTGATATCTCTGTTCTTACCATTTTGTGGCTCCCAACCCGGATAGACCGGGACCGA
>JAOZQV010000165.1 GCA_029932035.1 Deltaproteobacteria bacterium
CTTCAAAAACTGCACCGTTGGGTTGAACCCCACGGGTGGCTTGTCTTATCCGTCCCGAATGCCGGTTCCGTGGAATTCCGGATCTTCAGAGACTGCTGGTATGCTCTCCACCTACCAAATCATCTCTACCACTATACCCCGGACTCTCTTTCCAGGATACTTGAGGCCGGAGGGTGGAAAACGGTAAAAATTTTTCACCAGCGTATTCTCGCCAATTTCATTGCCAGCACAGGATATTGGCTTCAAGACCAGGGGATACTTCCGCGATTATCTGATAAACTTATCGCTCTTCCTGAGAGCCGCGGCCGTCTGAATTATTTTTTTTACCCTTTGGCTTATCTTTTGAGTGCTTTTGGCCAAACAGGGCGTATGACAGTCTGGGCAAGGAAGACTGATGATTAAGGTCGCTGCTCTTACATCTGGGAAAAATGTCCCCTCAGCCCGCTTTCGTGTTCGCCAGCATATTGTGCCATTAAGAAGGAGAGGGATCCACGTACGTGAGTATATCCCGGGCATAGACAAATATGCGCCACCTCCTCCATTTCTCAGCTTTTCCAATCCCACTGGCTTGACCCTGATCAGGGCTGCCTGGAAATGCGCTAAGATCTTAGCGAGACTACCGGGTACTATGGGAAGCTGGAAGGCTGAGATAACCTGGCTTGAACGTGAAATGCATCCCGGTTACCTGACCTTAGAGCCATTACTCAAACATCCCATTGTTTTCGATGTAGACGATGCAATCTGGCTGACAGCACCTTTTGGGCGGTTGGCTGCGGTCAGGAACGCAAAGATCGCCGATGTTATCCTTGCCGGCAACAAACATATCGCAGACTGGTTCACTGCTTACTCTAAAGACGTGCGAATTGTACCCACGGCAGTGGATACGGATCGGATCAGACCTGAAAATATCCAGGACCTTAAACACTCTAACAGCCGGTTTGTAATTGGATGGACCGGTACAAGCAGCAACTTCAACTCTCTTTATCAAATAGAGAAGGCTCTGGCAGAATTCCTGAAAAACCATGCGGCAGAGTTATTGGTCATTGCTGATCGACCTCCAAGGTTTTCCGGAATCAAATCAGACAGGGTTCGTTATGTCAAATGGGATCCGGATACGGAGATCGGGATGTTGGGCCGGATGGATGTGGGTCTGATGCCGCTCCCCTCTGACAAATGGAGTTTGGGTAAATGCAGCTTCAAGATGCTTCAATACATGGCAGCGGGTTTACCCGTTGTTGTATCACCTGTAGGCATGAACGTTGAAGTTCTGGCCATGGGGGATATTGGATTTTCGGCCGAGACTCATGACGATTGGTATGGGGCGTTGAGCTGCCTTTATCATGATTCCGGACTCGCTCACAGGTACGGCGCCAATGGGAGATTGGTTGTGGAGAAACACTTCAGCCGGAGTGTAATTTCGGCGATTCTTGAGGACATTTTTAAGGAGTTTTCATAGGTCGTCGATCAGGATCAGGCTAATGGAGTTAGAGAACATGAAACCCACTGCCCTTTTTGTGATCGGTTCCTTAGAGATCGGGGGGGCAGAGAGGCAGATGCAACTACTTGTGGGCCGATTGCACGGTCACACACATCGCTGCCATGTGTATTCACTTCAGGCTGGTGGGCCTTTGGAGAGATGGTTTGAGGATTTGGGCGTACCGGTTTTTTCAGGAGGATTGAAAAAGGGCGATATGTCAAGGGCCCCCTGGAAGGTTATTTTGGCGGAGTGGGGCCTCTTACGCCTTATCTATCAACTTAAGCCCTCGGTGATACACTGCTTCCTACCTTTGGTAACCTTTATGGGCGCCCTCGCAGGTCGCGTTGTTCATGTACCGTTAGTGGTTACCAGCCGTCGTGCACTGGGAACCCATCAGAGACGTTATCCTGTTTTAAGGCCTCTGGACCATGTTGCCAGCCGGTTAAGTCACCGGGTTACGGTCAATTCCCAGGCTGTCTGGGATGATATGGTAAGGCGTGATCATGTGGATGTGTCTAAGCTGGTGCTCATATATAACGGTGTCGATACAGGGCCTTTTGAGGCAGCATTATCCCATAGAGAAGAGGTTCGTCGAGACCAGGGCATCAAGGGTGATACAAAGGTTATGATCGTGATTGCAAATCTTATCCCCTATAAGGGGCATTCGGATCTTATACAGGCTGCAAAAGAGGTGATTAACTGGTTTCCAGACGCCATTTTTTTGCTCGTTGGTGAAGATCGTGGAATTCAGAAAGAACTTGAGCAGAGAGTTGCTAATTTTGGTATCGGGCAATCAGTAAGGTTTTTGGGACGGCAAGATGATGTTCCAAAGCTGCTGGCAGCGAGTGATATTTCGATACTCCCCTCCCATGAGGAAGGCTTCTCAAACGTAATCTTAGAATCCATGGCCGCAGGTCTGCCGGTTGTTGCTACAGATGTGGGAGGCAACAGAGAGGCAATTTTGGATGGTATTACAGGATGGCTTATCCCACCTAAAGATCCGAGGACGTTGGCCGCAAAAGTTATCGATTTATTGAGCGATCCAGCCAAGGCCAAAGAATGGGGTAGAGGGGGCAGGGAAAGGGTGAACCGGATGTTTACAGTAAAAAAGATGGTCGCGGCCCACATGGAACTGTACGAGAGCAGGGATCTGTCGTAAGAAAATGAAGGGGTATTGAGAACGGATTGAAATGTGCGGAATTGTCGGTTTTAAAAGCAGCAGGGCTTTTCAGCCGCTCCAGGAGTCTCTTCCTGAGGCCGCTTCAACACTGATCCATAGAGGCCCGGATGATACGGGCCTTTTTTTTGACCGGGAAGCAGGCGTTGGATTGGCCCACAGGAGGTTGTCCATTATTGACCTTTCTGAGGCTGGCCGGCAGCCCATGTCAAGCAACGATGGGATGGTTCAGATTGTCTACAATGGGGAGGTATATAATTTTCGTGAGATCCGGAAAACCCTGGAGGGTTGCGGCCATACCTTCCATACTCAAACAGACACTGAGGTGATTCTCAAGGCCTATCTCCAATGGGGATTTGACTGCCTCAGTAGATTTGTTGGAATGTTTGCTTTTGCCCTGTGGGATTCAAGGAGCAAGTCCTTATTCCTTGCGCGGGACCGTTTGGGGATCAAGCCCCTATATTATCATTTTACGCCGGGTGAGCTGATCTTCGCATCCGAACTTAAGGCGCTGATGGCATTCAAGGATTTCCCAAGGGACATAGATCCTGATGCAGTACCCCTGTTTCTGCATTACCAGAATATCACTTCACCGAGGACTGTTTTCAAAGATACTTTCAAGCTCCTGCCAGGGCGTTATGCTGTCTTTGATGGGCACGATATCAGAATCCGGTCCTACTGGGAACTGCCCCATATTGAAAGAGCGTCAAAAGGTAGAGATCGTTCTGAGGAAGACGTTTTGACAGAGTTGGACCATCTCCTCACCCAGGCTGTATCAGATCGGTTGGTCAGTGATGTGCCCTTAGGCGCCCTGCTGAGTGGGGGCATAGATTCTTCGATAGTGGTTGCTTTGATGCAGAAGGTCAATACTTCCCCTGTCCGCACGTTCAGTATCGGGTTCAACGAACCGGCATATAATGAGGCGCCATGGGCCTTAAAAGTGGCAGAACACTTGGGTGCTGACCATACGGAGTTTTATGTTACCCCTGAGGAGGCCATGGATGTTATTCCCCTCCTTCCGGAAATTTACGATGAACCCTTTGCTGACTCATCTGCCATTCCCACTTCTTTGGTCTCCCGTCTTGCACGTTCCCAGGTAACTGTAGCCCTTTCAGGGGATGGTGGGGACGAGCAGTTTTGCGGTTACGTCCGGTATTGGAGCACCCGGGCCATGGCCGCCGCTTTAGAACGAATTCCTGGCCCGGCCAAAGAGGGCCTGGGGCTTGTTTTGGGCAAGATTCCTCCCACATGGGTTGAAAGATGTTACCTTCCGTGGAGACGCTTTCTTCCCCAGCGGTTCAGATTGGCCAATTTCCCCGATAAATGGGGGAAATTTACCAAGTTGTTAGGGCAGACCCGTATCAAGGATTTATACCGGATGACTATTTGCCTGTGGTCTGAGAAGGAATTGGACAGATTGATGGAGAGGGATATCCCTGATTGCCAATATGAAGAGATCTTCAGGGAAACCGAAAACTGGCCCCTTCTCTCGCGTCTTATGCGTGTTGACCAAAAGACCTATCTCCCGGACGCCATGCTAACCAAGGTGGATCGTGCCAGCATGGCCGTCGGCTTAGAGGTTCGGGTGCCCCTTCTGGATCACCGGGTTGTTGAGTTTACATCAACGCTTCCCGATGATCTTAAATACAGACATGGAATGGGAAAGTATTTGTTGCGGAGACTCCTTTCCCGGTATGTGCCGAGAGAGCTTTTTGAAAGACCAAAGATGGGATTTGGGGTCCCCATTGACAGATGGCTCAGACATGAAGTGAAAGGCCTGCTCTTAGATTATCTAAGTCCTGAGCGACTGAGAAAGGAGGGATTATTTGATGCAAGCCTGGTTGAAAAGAAGATCAGAGAGCATCTCTCAGGCCAGGCCAATCACCAGTATCGCCTCTGGGCGCTTTTGATGTGGGAGATGTGGAGAGAGCGATGGCTCATCAAAACAGGGCATAAATAAATGGGGCCACCGAACTGCTTTCGGTAAAAACAATTAGGGCGCCAAAGAGTCCTAAAGTAATCAGGATGGGGAGTAACCAATATCGTTTTCTGAATTTTAAAAACTCCCAGAATTCTTTAATAATAGATTGATTCGCCATGCATATCTCCTAATATCGTTTTAAAAAGCGCTCTTTCGGTTGCGCCGGTTCAGTGCGGGCCACCCAGTAGGACGAAACGCCTTTGTCGGGTTTGAGAGGGAGAGGCCTTCCGCCAAAAACGCGTTTGATCAGGGCCGACGGTGTGATTACCAGATAATAGGCCAATGTGAGAAACAGGATGGTTATGATTCTTCCCACGAAGTGAGCGATCTTCATCCATCCTGAATATAGAGGTCTCAGCCGCAAGGGGTTTAGAATGAATCCTAACCCCATGAGGGACAAAAAACCAAAAAGATATGTGGGGATGGGCCTTTTAAACCAAAGTCCCAATGTGCACAGGATTCCGAAAAACATGAGGGCAATGATCCCGAATTTTCGTATCTCCCAGGTTTCAGTCGAGTTCAAGTTTGTTCCTCCATTCTCCGTCTTCTTTCCATGGGGGTTGTTTATCCTTGAAGAGGATACAATCTTCCATGACAAGGACATCCATCTCTGTCCGCATAAAACAGCGGTAGGCGTCTTCCGGCGTACAGACGATCGGCTCGCCCCGGACATTAAAACTGGTGTTCACTAATACAGCACACCCGGTCAGTTTATCAAATTCCGAGATAACCGTGTGATAGTCCCGGTTGTCCAGTTGATTCACTGTTTGAAGACGGGCAGAGTAGTCTAAGTGCGTAACGGCAGGGATATCGCTTCTCTTCACCATTAGACGTTTCAGCATCGGCATTTCATCTGGTGAAGGCTGAGGCAGGCATCTTTCCTCTCTGACATTGGCAACCAGAAGCATGTAGGGGCTCGGTACGTCTGTATCAAAGTATGATGCGGCCTTTTCCTCAAGCACTGATGGGGCAAAGGGCCTGAATGACTCCCGGTACTTTATCTTCAGGTTCATCACCTTCTGGGTGTCTCGACGTCTCGGATCACCGAGGATACTTCTGGCACCTAAGGCCCTTGGTCCGAACTCCATACGTCCTGCCAAATATCCGACGATATTCCCTTCAGCTATTTGCGAGGCGATTGCCCGAGGCCTCTTTTCCGAATCAAGTTCCTGGTAGGGGTACTTATTGCCCTCAAGGTAGGTCTTGATCTCTTCATTGGTAAAGGAGGGCCCAAGATATGATCCCTGCTGGGTGTCGTGGCCTTTCGGGTCCGGCCTGTTCTTTCCAAGATAGCGGTGCCAAACAGACAGGGCGGCCCCTAAAGCCCCTCCGGCGTCACCTGCAGCAGGTTGTATCCAGAATTCTTCGAAATCGCTCTCCCGCAATATGCGACCGTTTGCAACACAGTTCAAGGCTACGCCACCAGCAAGGCAGAGTCTTTTCTGTCCTGTTTCTTTGTGAACCCAGTTCACCATCTTGAGTATGATCTCTTCAGTAACGGACTGAATACTCGCTGCAATGTCCATTTCTCTTTGTGTAATTTCTGTCTCGGGTTTCCTTGGAGGTCCGCCAAAGAGTCTGGAAAAATGTCTGTTGGTCATACGCAGGCCGCCTAAGAAATCAAAATAGGTCATGTTCAAGCGGAGGGAGCCGTCATCTTTTACGTCTATAAGTTCTGAGAGGATGAGGTCTTTATAACATGGTTGGCCATAGGGGGCCAGCCCCATGAGCTTGTATTCGCCGGAGTTGACTCTAAATCCTGTAAAATAGGTAAAGGCGGAGTATATCAGGCCCAAGGAATCGGGGAAATGTAATTCCTTGAGCAGTGTAATCTCATTTCCCTGGCCAAACCCGTAGCTTGCTGTAGCCCATTCTCCCACCCCGTCCACAGTGAGTATGGCTGCCTTTTCAAAGGGAGAGGGATAAAACGCCGATGCGACATGGGCCTCGTGGTGTTCCGTGAATAAGACATCACCCTCGTAACCTATCTCCTGCCTGAGGACCTTATGGATATGCAGCTTTTTCCCCAACCACTGGGGCATGGCCCCTAACCAGGATCGGAGGCCTTTAGGGGCTACTGTCAGGTAACTCATGAGGAGCCGTTCAAATGTCTGTATAGGCTTGTCGTAGAAAACAACGTAGTCCAGGTCTTGAACTGAGATTCTCCCCTCTTTGAGACAGTACTTTATGGCGTTATTTGGAAACCTCGGATCGTGCTTTTTTCTTGAAAATCGCTCTTCCTGTGCTGCTGCCACGATTTTACCATTCCGGAGCAGGCAGGAAGCGCTGTCATGATAAAAACAAGATATTCCCAAAATATCCAATATTTAATCCTCTTCCGAGAGTAGGGTTATCGGTTGATCACCAATATCGTTTCTGGGCCCTTATGTCGTGGGAGATGTGGCAGGAGCGGTGGCTTGAGTGGCATTATCAAACGCCTTTGGTTCTGCTATTTTCTTTACGGTTTTTCCCAGGGATTCGGCGTCTTCCAAATTGAGTCTTAGTACGGATGGGTCAATGTCTTTGATCATATTGCTCAAGACCCGTTTAGGCCCGACTTCTATAAATATGTTTTCACCTTTACTGATAATCCTTTCGATTGTTCCCCGCCAGTCAACAACATTGAACATCTGTTTATAGAGTTCTTGTCTTATGTGCTTAGGGTCTACGATTGCCTCTGATGTTACATTCGCTATTATAGGTTTTGAAGCAATATCGATTTCGCATTTTTCTAATTCCCTTTTGAATTTATCAGCAGCAGGTTTCATGATTGGTGTATGAAACGGTCCTTCTACCTTTAACATCATAGAGCGCATCCCGTTGATCTTTAATTCTTTGCCCATTTCTGCCAGCCGCTTTTTGGATCCACCAACTACAATCTGACTCTTGGTATTGTTTAGTGTAATAAAGACCCCAAAGTCTTTACACAGGGCACATATTTTATCGTAATCCAGTTTCTTTCCTTTATCCACTACTGCCATTAACCCCGCACCCGGATAAGAGTTGCCCCATTCTGTCATTATGGTTGCTCTTTTCTGTACAAGGGTCAGGGTGGTTTTAAAATCCATTGCGTCTGCGACTAATAATGCCGTATATTCGCCCAAGCTGTGCCCTGCTAATAAAGAGATGTTTAAATCAACGTCGCTTTCCCTGCATGTCTCATCAAGCACCCTGTAGCACGCATAACTCATCGTCAGTACGGCGGGCTGGGTGTAAATCGTTTTGTTCAGATCTGCCTTGTGCCTGAATTTTCCGAACTTGCGCTTTTTGAAACATAGTTCTGAAATATCATAGCCAAGCACCTGACTCGCCTCGTCGTATATATCCCTGACCAGTTTGAATTTGTCGTACAGTCCTTTCCCCATCCCCACATATTGAGAGCCCTGGCCCGGAAA
>JAOZQV010000166.1 GCA_029932035.1 Deltaproteobacteria bacterium
GGAATATATTAAATATTTCGAGGATTAAAATCTGAACGCAACGCAGAGATTGGGCGAAAGGGGACGGTTTTCAAAGGTCTCGCAACTATCTCCGGGATACAGCCCGGACAAAGGAAAGGAGCAGACCAATGAAACGAACTATATTTTTGGCAGGTGCCATCTGTCTTGGTGTTATGTTAACCGCAGGGATGCAACCTTCTACGGTTCAGGCAAAGACCAAGTTTGTAACCATTGGAACAGGCGGAATTACTGGAGTGTATTATCCCACAGGTGGAGCAATCTCCAAGATCATTAACAAAAAACGGAAGGAATACGGGATTCGTTGCACGGTTGAATCTACCGGAGGATCTGTTTTTAATGTAAACGCCGTTATGTCAGGGGACCTGGAATTCGGCATTGTCCAGTCCGACCGCCAGTATCAGGCGTGGAACGGTCTGGCCGAATGGAAAAAGAAAGGTCCGCAAAAGGATCTGCGGGCCATATTCAGTATCCATCCCGAATCAGTAACCTTAGTCGTTGCCGAGGACGCCGGAATCAAGACAATCCGCGATCTTAAAGGAAAAAGGGTCAATATCGGAAACCCCGGCTCAGGCCAGCGCCAGAACTCCATTGATGCCTTGATGTCAGCCGGAATTGACTACAAAGAGGATATTATTGCCGAGCATGTGAAAGCGGCTGAAGCGCCCGGACTCCTGCAGGATGGACGGATAGATGCCTTCTTTTATACTGTCGGTCATCCCAGCGGCGCCATCAAGGAAGCCACGGCAGGGAGAAGGAAGGTCCGCATTGTACCGATCACCACCATAGATGCACTTCTCGCCAAATTCCCCTATTACGCGCCTGCAACCATTCCTGTCAAGTTCTATCCGGGAGCTGCAAATAAGGAAGATGTATCCACATTTGGTGTGAAAGCCACATTCGTGACATCTGCCAAGGTACCGGATGACGTGGTTTACGCGATTACAAAAGAGGTCTTTGAGAATTTCGACAGCTTTAAGAAACTCCATCCTGCCTATGAGGTGCTGACAAAAGAAGGGATGCTGCAGGGTCTGTCAGCACCCATCCACCCCGGCGCCATGAGGTATTATAAAGAGGCGGGGTTAATGAAATAGCTCTTTTCCTCGGCTGTTTCAATTATTTCCTTCAATCACGTTTCTAATCAGCCACCCCCATCTATATGGATGAGGGGTTGGCTCAAGGGAGATCTATAATTTTGGACCATAAAGTTGTTTTAGAAGACGCATTTAAGGGGTACACCCTTGATCAGGATAAGATTTTTTCACCTGAAGAAACGGTCCGGCGCTTCAAGGATAGGCTCAGAGAAGTGGATTTGGATATCCTTGAAGAGACCGTCCGGATAGACAATGGGAGACTCGATATACCCATTTACTTCAGCGTCTGCGGCCGTGATGCCGAAGAAATAATCGGAACTAAGAAGCAGATGGGAAAGGGGGGCACCCCGAATCAATCCGAGGCGAGCGCCGTTATGGAGTTGGCGGAAAGGTTCAGTTTTTTCAGTTTCTCCAAGGACCCTGAGAATTTCGTTGTTGATGAATACAACAACGTCAAGGAGCGCGCCCTCCCCTTTGAGGCAATAGCCAAATCCGTCCATGATGATTCCGACGAATTGGACCGGGCCCGGGAGGTCTTTTCACGGCTGCCCCTAAAATGGACCATGGGGTACAACATGGCGAAAGAGGAAGAAGTCCTTATTCCCTTTGACTGGTTTTTTGCCATCAATGAATTCAACGGCCCATCGGCCGGGAATTGCGTGGAGGAGGCAATCAGCCAGGGGATCTGCGAGCTGGTGGAAAGGCATGTATCATCCATTGTGAGCAGGGGCAGGCTGAAGAGACCCGCCATCGATCTCGGCAATCTCTCTGATCCTCTTCTGAAGGAAATGATCGGCAAATATCACAAGGCAGGCATAAAGCTCTTTGCCTCAGACTTTTCATTGGGTATGGGAATACCGTCCATCGGAGCACTCGCCTATGACCCCGCCACCTTCCCTGAAAAAAGCGAGATCGTCTGGACCGCGGGCACAACGCCCGACCCTCAAAAGGCCTTGAGCCGCGCCTTGACCGAGGTTGCGCAATTGGCCGGTGATTTCAGTTCCGGTTCCAATTATGTGGCAAGCGGCCTCCCCAAGTTCACGGACCTCTCCGAAGCCGATTTTGTCCTCTATCCTGATAGCAAGGTCAATATTGCAAGTCTTCCTGATATCTCAAACGACAACATCAGGGTAGAAGTGGAAAACTGCATCGCGGCCCTGGCCCGTACAAATATGGAGGTCATTGTCATTAACGTAACGCACCCCAAACTGAAGATACCCGCATTTTATACGATCATACCCGGCGCCCATTTCAGGGAAAGGGCCGTGGGCACCAGCGTGGGGATGTTTTCCGCCAAACTGATAGCAGAGGGCGGAGACCCCGAGTGGTCCCTGGCTGAGCTGAAAAAAATGGATCGATTGCTGCCGGACAAATATTATGTGAAGTTTTTCTTAGGATTGTCTCACCTTTCACTCAATGAGCCTGGAACGGCACTGCTCTGTCTGGAAGAGGCATTGAAATTAGGGCCCAAACAGGAAGACATCCCCAGTATCTATTCCTATATGGGGGTCTGTCTAAAGGATCAGGAACGATATGCCGATGCTATAAAAGTCCTTGAAAAAGCAGAACAATATGATAGTGAAAGGACAGATGTCCATAACCTCTTAGGCTTTTGTTATTTCAAACTCAAAGACCATGAAAAAGCGATTGAGTCGTTCCGGAATGTCCTCAAGCTTGATCCGACTTCAGCCATTGACTATGCCAATATCGCGTCCAATTACAGGGATATGGGTAAGAGGAAAATGGCAATTCGCCACTATAAACTCGCTCTGGAATTAGATGAAACAATCGATTTTGCAACAGAAAATCTCAGGAAATTGGAGCCCTCCCCTTGACTATTGGTTGGATAATATTATGTTTTTTGTCAAAGTACGTCACGCAGACGTGGGTGTTGCCACATTGACATGAATCCGGCTACAAGTAACGAATAACAAATGACAAATAACGAATGACAAATATCAGGAAGGAATTACATGATAGAAGTAAGCCATCTCAGTAAATATTTCGGTGAAAATTGCGCTGTTGACGACATATCCTTCACTGTGGACAAGGGAGAAGTTTTAGGCTTCTTGGGTCCCAATGCCGCGGGAAAATCGACTACCATGAGGATGGTCACAGGCTTTCTTCCACCCACATCAGGGACGGCTGCTATCGGGGGGAGCGACATTATCAGGGAGTCTCTGGCGGCAAGGAGAAAGATCGGCTATCTGCCTGAAAATGCCCCTGCCTATCCTGATATGACAGTTATCGGGTTTCTCAGTTTTATCGCAGGGATGCGAGGCTTTTCCGGTGACTCAAAGAGAAGACGTATTGAAGAAATCCTTGAACGTTGTTTCCTCACAGAGGTCCGGTTTCAGACCATAAACACCCTTTCCAAAGGATTTAAGCAGAGGGTCTGTTTCGCGCAGAGCATCCTCCATGACCCGGAATATCTCATCATGGATGAACCCACGGATGGTCTTGATCCAAATCAAAAATATGAGATTCGCACCATGATCCGTGAAATGGCCCGGGATAAGACCATCATCCTCTCAACCCATATATTGGAAGAAGTGGAAGAGGTGTGCACGAGGGTGATTATCATCGCCAAGGGACGGATTGTGGCTGACGATACGCCTGAAAGGCTCATGGCAAGGTCGGCCCTTCATGGGACTATCTGTTTTACCATTAAGAAGGGGGATGAAAAAGAAGTCGTTCAAAATATGAACGATATCCCAGAGATCGAAAAGAGTGAAATTGTCAATGAAGACGAAACAGAGATGACTCTCCGCGTTTTTCCAAAGGGGACGTATGCATTGCCGACAGATTTGATTCTCCGCCATCTCCTTGAAAAAGGATTCTCCGTGGAGACGTTTTTCATGGAAAAAGGTCGTCTCGATGAGGTGTTTCGCATGGTTACAATGCCCGATTCAATAGAGAGGGAAGTATGAAAGATTTCTTTAAGAACACTTTCGGAATCCTGATAAGAGAATTTGCAGACTATTTCGGATCTCCTGTGGCATATGTTTTTATTGTGGTCTTCCTGCTGTTATGCGGGTTTTTCACGTTTTCCCTGAGCCATTTTTATGAGATAGGCCAGGCAGACCTCCGGACATTTTTTGAATGGCATCCCTGGATTTTTCTCTTCTTAGTCCCTGCCGTGGGTATGCGGCTCTGGGCAGAAGAACGCCGTACCGGGACCATCGAATTAATCTTGACCCTCCCCGTTACCCTTACCGAGGTCATCGTAGGAAAGTTCCTGGCTGCTTGGCTGTTTATAGGGGTGGCGCTGCTCCTCACCTTTCCCATGGTCCTCACTGTCATTTACCTCGGCGACCCGGATCTCGGCGCTATCTTCTGCGCCTATTTCGGGAGCTTCCTCATGGCCGGGGCCTATCTGAGCGTGGGAAGCATGACCTCAGCCATGACACGAAACCAGGTTATCAGCTTCATACTGGCAGTGGTGATCTGCCTGTTTCTGGTCCTTGCCGGATGGCCTCCGGTGACAGACATACTTTCGGGATGGGCCCCTGTCTGGCTTGTGAATGTGGTATCGGGTTTCAGCTTTATGCCCCATTTCGCTTCCATAGAGCGAGGGGTGATAGACCTGCGTGATCTCTGCTATTTTATCTCCGTCATATTTTTTATGCTCTTTGCAAACGGCGTGATCCTGCAAAACCGCAGGACGGCGTGAAACAAGAATACCCTGCTGAAGGAGGCACGGATAATGGCTAAAGGGAAAGGTTACGATTATAAAAAGGCGCTCCTGTCCGTCACCGGACTGGTGGCCCTCTTCCTCATCCTGATCTTTGTAAACATTATTGTCTCCTATGCTAATATCCGCTGGGACGTCACTGAAGACAACAGCTATTCTCTTTCTGACGGGACAAAGAATATCCTTTCGTCTCTATCTGAGCCGGTCACCATAAAATTCTTTTACTCCCAGAGCAACCCCGACATCCCGGCAAATATCAAGATCTACGCTAAAGAGGTAAAGGATTTTCTCTCTGAATACAAGCATGCCGGTAAAGGCCGGATCAAAGTGGAGATATATGACCCAAGACCCGACTCTGACGAAGAGGAATGGGCGGAGAAGTATGGGATACACCCGATGGGAACCCAGGGGGGCAAAATTTATTGCGGGCTGGTTTTTGTCTCTGCGGATCAGGAAGATGTGATTGAATGGTTGGACCCTGCCAAAGAGCAAATACTGGAATACGACCTCACCAGTATCATTCAAGGCCTTCAGTCACCGGAAAAAAAAGTGGTGGGGATTATCAGCAGCCTTCCGGTTTTTGGGACAGGAGGGAGGCCTTCCATGCAGGCGCAGAGACCGGAAAGAGAGTGGATTTTTGTAACGGAAATGAAGAAGATATATGATGTCCGGCAGATCACTCCCTCGGTCCAAAAGATCGACCCTTTGCTCGATCTTCTCCTGATTGTATTCCCGAAAAATCTAAATCCCCAATTGGAATACGCCGTTGATCAGTATGTTCTTTCGGGCGGAAAAGCCCTTATCTTCGTGGATCCCTTATGTGTTTCTGACAGAACCCAGGGTCAGCAGCAGTTTATGCGCTCTTCCGGCGCCTCTTTGGACAAGGTCTTCAAGGCATGGGGGGTATCCATGGATTCCACTCAGGCAGTTGCTGATTTTGATCAGCCGACCCGGGTCAGGACCGGAAATAACAGCATGGAGGACAACCCCCTGATGATCTCCGCAAGAGGAGAGGCCTTTAATAAAGATGCCGTTATTACGGCAGGATTAGAGAGCATGCTCTTCCCCATAGCAGGGGCCATTAAGAAATCCGGCGACGTGGACTTTGAATTTGAACCGCTGGTTGACTCCAGCAAGAATTCTGCCCTTATGGATGCCTTCAAGGCATACTTGGGTGTGGGCGCAATCAAGAAGGATTTTGTCCCGGCAGGAGAGCGATTCAATATTGTGGTGCGCATCAGGGGTAAATTTAAGACGGCTTTCCCCGAAGGCCGGCCCGCATCTAAGGACCCCGATTCAAAGGCCCCTGAGGAAGAAAAAGGGACGCATATCAGGGAGGGGGAAAAGCCGGCGACCATCATTATTATCTCTGATGCCGATATGTTGGCCGACCAGTTTTATGTCCAGCGGAGAAATCTCTTCGGGCTTGCCATCTCAGAGATGTTCAACGACAATCTGAACTTTCTCTCCAATGCCTCTGAAATCCTGACCGGGAGCGACGACCTGATCGGGCTTAGGTCTCGGGGCAAATTTGAAAGACCGTTTACAGCGGTGGTAAAGCTGAAAAGGAGCGCCCAGGAACGTTGGCTGACAAAGGAAACGGAATTGGTTAAACGGATGGAGGAGACCACCCAGAAACTCCGTCAGCTTGAGGAGCAAAAAGATGTGTCTCAAAAAATGATTATCAGCCCCGAGCAGGAGGCTGAGGTTGCCAAATTCAAAGCGCAGAGACAGCAAATCAACCGGGAACTGAAACAGGTTCGAAAAAACCTTCGGGCCAGTATCGAGACCTTAGGCGCCACACTCAAAGGAATCAACATATTCCTTATGCCCTTTCTAATCTCCCTGATCGGTATAGGCTTTGCAATTTACAAACAAAGGAAGTTTAAGAAAAAATGAAGATAAAGACCCTTGTTATTCTGTTGATTGTCTTAGGGGTTCTTGCGGGAGCAGGAGCTCTGATCATCCGTTTACAGAACAGCTCCTCTTCCTCAGGAGAGATGGGGGCATATCTACTGAAACAGCTTCCGGCCAATGACGTTGCTTCCATTATCATCGAGACACCGGCGGACACGGTTTCCCTGATAAAAAAGGGAGACTCGTGGGTCGTGGAAGAGCGTTTCGGGTATCCGGCTGATTTCTCTAAGATCTCCGACCTTGTGAGAACTTTAAAACAGGTTAAAGTTGGGCGCAGATTTGAGTCTTCTGAAAAGATCTTAGGGCGGCTATCCCTGAAATCCCCCAATGACACAGGGACTCCGGAAGATGGAAGAGGGACCTGGATACGGATGAAGGACAAGGAAGAGAAGTCTGTGCTGGGCATCTTGTTAGGTAAAACCAGGATGAAAGGGAAAGAGAAAAAGATGCCTGACGGCCAGTATGTGATGTTGAGCAAGGGCCCCGAGATTTATCTGATCGACACGATCCTGTCATCTTTTGAGACCGGACCATCGTCCTGGCTGGCAAAAAGCCCGGTTAAGGTTGATGCCAAAGAGGTTAAAAGTATCTCGTGTACGGGCCCAGAAGGAAAGTCGGTGCGTTATAGGTTTGAGCGGGCCGGTAAAGGGAAAGACTTTGAATTGATCGATCCGTCCATCAACCAGGAAATCAAGAAATCTTCTCTCAACCGGCTGTCGAATGCCTTATCCTCGCTCCAGATCAAGGACGTGGAAAATCCCTCGGCCCCGTCGAAATCGATCGAGAAGGAGACCTCTCCCCTGTTGGAGTACCATCTTTTTAACGGGTTGACCTATCGTGTCTATCCAGGGAAGGCCTGCTCAGGGGCCAAGCCCTGCTATTTGCGAATTGGAGTAGATTATCACAAGCCCGACCCTGTGAAAGGGGAAAAAGCTCAAGCCGCCTCATCCGGGAAGGAGTCGCCTGCTACGGAAAAAAGTGAGGAAGAACTAACTGCTGAGGCAACAGAAGAAAATGCCCGAGTGAGCCACTGGGTCTATGTAATCCCGGAGTGGCAACACAACGCCTTTTTTACAAATTTGGATCAGCTACTGGAAAAAAAGCCGTAAACGGCTACTTATCCCCCGACTTCTTTGGCGCTGCATCTGAGATCTCCTCAGGCAGAATAGTGCATTCTCCTTTTGCATTGCGATATGGAATAGCTTTTAGAAATGTCCCAAGTTTTCCATTCTCTCCAATTCGCCATAACCGGCCAGTGGCTGTATCAAGCATAAACTGGTCTTT
>JAOZQV010000167.1 GCA_029932035.1 Deltaproteobacteria bacterium
ATTTTTGTTCCCATAGAAAAGATATATGTCTCGTTCCAGACCACACTCGACAATCTCACGAATCATACTCCGAAAAGGGGTAATGCCGCTCCCCCCCGCAATACAGACCATGGTCCTGTCATGAAAGAGCGGATTATGATAGAATTGACCAGCAGGCCCCGAGCTCTCAAGCTGGTCTCCTCTTTTCACTTCATCAAGCAGGTAGTTGGATACAAGTCCGTCCTCAACACGTCGTATTGTAATCTCATAGAAGCCGGTCTGATTGGGAGGAGAAGAGATACTATACGGTCTGCTGGTACGTATCCCGCTTAGCTCCAGAAAAAGTGAGGTATACTGTCCCGATAGAAAGGGCGGAAGGTAGCCGTTTTGAGAGATTAGCCTAAACGTCTTTGTGGAGGAAGTTTCGTCAATGATCTCTGATACACGAAGCTTGATCCGGGTGGGGTGCAAGAGATTGATCTGCTTATCCACTGAATCCCGAAAGGCCGCATAGTCTGTCCCGTATTTCCTGCTTGTTTCAATTTCTTCAACGATACCATTATATCCGTCAAATTCCTTAAAAATCGGCTTTTTCATGCTCCCTCCCTAATTTGAATTGAACTTTCTCAAAACTGACTTGGCTGCCGACATTCCGGCCTGTAGTGTGGGCTGAAACCCGCAGTCGCCGATCCACCCGCTGGCGAAATAGAGGCCTTCAATGGGCGAATGACGTCCCGGCTGAAAAAACATGGAGTCTTTGGTATATTGCTCAAACCCGTAAATCGCGCCATTGGGATGACCGAGATAGCGCATGTGGGTCAGGGGCGTTGCTACCTCAAGTTCTTCTATATGTTTCCTGACGTTCGGAAAAATAGTTTCCATCCGGCGTAACATGGATTCCGCGCACCGGTATTTTACCCTGTGATACTGCGTCGGGGGTATGCGCATCCAGGGCTCGCCGTATTTCAGGGTAACAATGTTTACCTGGCACGTTCCTGGAGGTGAAAAATCAGGATCAGACACATCGTAGCAACTCATAACCATGGTTTCGTCACTGATATCCACACGCCGCATAGGATTGAGTATCCTATCCGTGGCATCGATACCATCGAGTAGAAAATTTGTTGTTTCAGTAATCCCCAACTCACCCGGCTCACAATCAAATCCTATAAACATGGTAAAGGCCGAGGGGCTGAGGGTCCGGCCCCCCATTTCCCTGAGGACCCCGTCGGGAATCTCTTCAGAGTCAACAAGCTGTGTATATGTGGTTACCTGTGATGCATTGGAGACCACATATTTTGTCTCTATATGATCACCATCTTCAGTTATTACCCCCTGAACAGCCCCGTTTTCCACTATTATTTTTTTCACCCCACAATTGAAACGGGCCGTCCCCCCATGTGAAAGGAATTTATTTGTTATTGCATTGGAAAGGGCCTGAGAACCGCCCTTAATGTGAAACGGCTTGAATTCTATATAGACAAAAAAGAGCATGGCAAAATAGGCAAAGGATAAACGGTTGGGCGGTAAGCCCAGATAGCCCCAGTAAACGGACATAAGGTTCTTCAACAATGGATCGGAAAAAATATCGTCCATCACCTCACTCGCCGGCTTAAAAGCGTACTTATAAAGAGCCGGATATTTCTCACGGGAAGGAGAAGGGTCTTTGAAAAAAAAGGCGGCTAACATCTCGTTGGCATATTTATAAACCAGATCGAAGAACTTGTTAATAGCCTCTTTCTGGTGAGGAAAGTTTTCCTCAAGCACGGAAATAACCTGGGTTTTGTCTGCCTTGAGTGTCAGTCTGAAGCCGTCGGGCAACCATACACTGAAGAGGTCTGACATCTCCACAAACTCCAGATCATCGAGTACCCCGAGGCTGCCCAAGGACATCCTGAGGGGCCCTGGTTTTTCAGGTGTTCCCAATCCGCTGAGCTGATGAAGCGCCACCTCAAACTCAAACCGGCCTCTACAGAAGCTGGTGGCACAACCTCCCGGGATATTGTGCCGTTCCAGCAACAGGACATTGAGCCCTTTCCGTGCTAAGCCCGCCGATGCGGTAAGACCCCCGTTACCAGCTCCGACGACAACTGCATCATACTTTTCCATAACATCTCCTATCCATCTTCTTTTTGACTTGCCCTCTTGATTTCCATTTCCCGCAGTTCTCTCCGCAGGACCTTTCCTACACTGCTTTTGGGGAGCTCATCCATAAACTCTACCATTTTGGGCACCTTATAAGCAGCCAGCTTCTTCTTACAGAAGGCGATCACATCCTCTTCAGAGAGGGTCTCCCCCGTTCTTGGGACAACAAACACCTTCACCGTCTCGCCACGATAGCTATCAGGTATCCCCACCGCGCAGGCCTCCTGTACCTTGGGATGCTCGTAAAGAACCTCGTCAATATCCCTCGGATAGATATTGTATCCTCCAGCGATAATCATGTCCTTTTTCCGGTCTACGATAAAGAGATATCCCTCTTCGTCCATATAGCCGATGTCGCCTGTGTACAGCCACCCGTCCCGGATGGCGTTTTCCGTCTCCTCGGGATTCTTATAATACCCCTCTGTGACCTGGGGACCCTTGATGAGGATCTCTCCCGATTCCCCAAGAGGAAGATCCTTTGTACCGGTCTCCACGTCCACAATACGGCAGTCCGTATCCGGGACCGGGACACCCACACTCCCTGCCTTGGTCTTCCCCCCCCACGGGTTGGCATGGGTGAGAACAGCGGTCTCCGTGAGACCGTAGCATTCCACGATACCCGCCCCCACCGTCTCCTCCCACTGTCGGATTGTCTCCACCGCCAGGGGGGCGGCGCCTGAAAGACATCCCTTTACAAAAGAGAAATCAGTCTTGGGAAAATCAGGATGGTTGAGCACACCCACAAAGATGGTCGGTACGCAGGGGAACCAGTCGGGTTTGTATTTCCTGGTCATTTCGAGGACGATTCCGGGTTCCGGACGGGGGATCAGAATGAATGTCAGGCCCCTGAAGATGGCGGTATTCATACCGGTCGTGAACCCTGCTATGTGAAAGACCGGAAAAGTGCCCATCATGCTATCTTTACCATCATCTGCATCGTGTATCCACGCCTTTAACTGCTGGACACAGATGCTGCAGTTTTTGTGGCTGAGCATCACTCCTTTAGATACCCCTGTTGTGCCTCCGGTATAGAGAAGAGCGGCCAGGTCGTCGAATAGAACCTCTGCCGTCGGGACGGTGGGGGGATACTTGTTGATGAGGTCCGTAAAATCGAGGACACCCTCGTTGGGGTCGGTTTTTCTATGCATCTTTTTCTTTACAAAGGGGAAGAGCTGCTTCTTGGGAAATGGAAGGTAGTCACGAATATGGCAGGAGATTATTGTTTCGATTTTGGTCTTTTCTTTTAGCTTAAGGATTCTTGGAACCAAAAGATCGAGACTTATGGCCATCTTGGAGTCAGAGTCGTTCAACTGATGTTCCAATTCATTCTCCGTGTAGAGGGGATTGTTCATAACCACCACTGCGCCGAGACGGAATACGGCATAGGAGGCAATCACTACCTGAGGCATGTTTGGAAGCAAGAGTGAGACCTTGTCCCCTTTCCGGATGCCAAGATCAGCCAAGGCCCCGGCAAAACGATTTACCAGTTCATCGAGTTCCCTGTAGGTGATCTTCTTACCCATCATAATCAGGGCAACCGTATCGGGGAACCTCTTTGCCGTCCTTTCCAGCGCTCCCGGCAGGGTTATTTCTTCGTAATCAACGCTGGGCGGGACTTCTTCGGCATAGGCCTTGTGCCAGATTTTCTCTTCCATGGCGTCTCCTTTTGCAATTGGGTGAATCGTTATTTTTTCTCTCTTTCTTCCTCCCTGAATAATTTCGATTGCCAACCAACCCTTTCTTTGTTGCCTGCTGATCGGTATGGTAGCAAAATTTACTTGCCCCGCAACTTTTTCATCAACTCCCCCATAATGATAAGCTTCTGGATCTGGTTGGTGCCTGCACCGAACTCGATCCCTTTTACATCGCGGTACATCCTCTCTATGGGGAACTCTCTGATGTACCCATATCCTCCAAAGATCTGTACGGCCTTGCCCACGGCCTCCACACCTGCTTCTGCGCAGAAAAGCTTTGCATAGGATGCCTCAAGTCTGACCCTTTTTCCAGAATCGGCCATTGATGCGGCCCAGTAGGCCAGGACCCTCCCGGCCTGAATCCTGGTCGCCATATCCGCTAACATATCCTGAATCATCTGGAAGCTGACGATGGGCGCCCCGAATTGAACTCTCTCCGAGGCATACTTGAAGGCCAGATCAAAGGCCCCCTGGGCCACTCCGATAGGGGCTATGGAATAGATAATCCTCTCCCGGTCAAGACCACTCATCAGGACCCTGACCCCTTTGTTCTCTTCTCCGAGGAGATTTTCTGCCGGGACTTCACAATCTTCAAAGATCAACTCACCCGTAGGAGAACCCCGCACCCCCATCTTCTTCAGGGTCTTTCCAGTGGAAAACCCGGGGAACCCCTTCTCCACAATAAAGGCGGATATCCCGTTCTGCCCGGCCTCAGGATCGGTTTTGGCATATACGACCATCACGTCGGCTAAGGGTCCGTTCGTAATAAACATTTTCGTGCCGTTCAGGATATACCTGTCTCCTTTTTTTTCGGCCCGGGTCCTGAGCGAGAGCGCGTCTGATCCTGCCTCTGGTTCGGTGATGGCCAGGGCTCCTACCTTCTTTCCCTGGATGAGGTCGGGCAAGTACTTGCGCCTCTGAGCCTCATTACCATTTCTGTAAATATTCTCAGTGCAGAGGATAGCGTGGGCCCCGTAGGTATTGCCGGTTGAAACGCATCCCCTCATTATTTCTTCCATTACAAGGACGCAGGAGAAAAAGTCGGTGCCGCTTCCACCATACTCTTCGGGGATCGGCATCCCGAATAGACCCATTTCGGCCATAGCCTTGAAGTTTTCCTCGGGGAACCTCTCCTCTTCATCTATCTCCGCAGCAAGGGGAATGATATCCCTGTCCACGAATCTGGCCACCGTCTCTTTCAACATTCTTTGTTCTTCTGTAAGCTCGAAGTCCATATATCTTCACTCCGCTATACGATATTACTAATCTTCATCATCATCTTCATCATCCTCGTCCGGCAAAAACCTGCTTATAAAATCCGTATTGAAATTGCCCGCCCGGAACTGAGGATCATCCATGACCTTGAGATAAAGAGGTATGGTGGTTTTAATCGGTTCTATCTTGAATTCTTCAAGGGCCCTTTTCATAATTCGAATGGCCCCGTCCCTTGTCAGGTCGTAGGAAATGAGCTTGGCGATCAGGGAGTCATAGTATATGGGGAGTTCGTAGCCCTGATGGAGGTGTGTGTCTAATCTGACCCCAAAACCCCCAGGAGGATGATATTCTTCTATTATCCCGGGCGATGGCACGAAATTCCTGTCCGGATCTTCCGCATTAATCCGGCATTCAATGGCCCAGCCTCTCTTGTTGAGATCCTCAAAACAATACTCAAGATTTTCACCCGAAGCGAGCCGGATCTGTTCTTTTATTAGATCTATGCCGGTTGTCAATTCAGTAACAGGATGCTCAACCTGGATCCGGGCATTGATCTCCATGAAATAGAAATTGTTGTTTCTATCTACCAGAAACTCCACAGTGCCGGCATTGAAGTAATTCACAGCCCTTGCCGCATCCATGGCTGCGTTTCCCATGGTCTCCCTCATTTCGGCCGATAGCGCGGGAGATGGCGATTCTTCGATGAGCTTCTGAAATCGTCTTTGAATAGTACACTCCCTCTCACCGAGATGAACAACCTTGCCGGAGCTGTCCGCTAAGATCTGGAATTCTATATGCCTCGGATCTACAATAAATTTTTCAATATAGAGTTCATCTCTTCCAAAGGAGGCGCGAGCCTCCCATTTTGCCACGGGGAATTCTTCGAGGAGCATATCTTCATCCTCGCAAATCCTGATGCCTCGCCCCCCGCCTCCCCCTGAAGCCTTGACCATAACGGGATAACCAATCTTTTCGGACAGTCCAACTGCTTCCTCCACGTCGGTTACCCCTCCGGAACTACTCGGGATAACGGGGATACCCGCTTCCTTCATTATGTTCTTGGCCGTTATCTTGTCACCTGCCAGTTGCAGGTTTTGAGGTGTGGGGCCGATAAAGAGGAGACCAGAATCTTCACATGCCCTGGCAAATCCCTCACTTTCCGCTAAGTATCCGTATCCGGGATGAACAGCGTCAGCTCCGGTCTCCATTGCGGCCTTCAAGATACTCCCTATATTCAGGTAACTTTTTGCGCTGACCGGCGGACCTATGCATATGCTTTCATCAGCAAGAGAGAGATGAAGAGATGCCTTATCCGCCTCTGAATAGACCGCAACTGTCTTGATATCCAGTTCCCTGCAGGCCCGAATAACCCGGTGTGCAATCTCACCCCTGTTTGCAACGAGTATTTTTGAAAACATAACCTAAGCCTTCTCTAAGACAAACATGAGGTCATTATCCTTCAGAGGAGTCTCATCCTCGGCAATTATCTCTACGACCTTGCCGTTGGCAGGGGACTTGACCTTCTGGAATACCTTCATTGTCTCCAAAAGAGCTATCACCTGTTTCTTCTTTACCGTATCCCCCACTGCCACATATGGCGGCTGGTCCGGAGATGGCCTCATATAAAACACCCCGGACATGGGGGCTCTCACCTCAACCTTTTTAGCGCTATCATCGGATGTGTTCATTTATTCCTTCCTCTCCTCTTCCTATTGTCAATGGGTGTGTTATGTGGTCCGTGCATGAATTACTCACGCGGACCGCAGGCCGAGAATCTCGCGGGCCTCACCCGGACCGGCAATCTCCCGCCCCACCTCACGAACTATATCTGCCAAGGCCTCCACAAGCACCCCGTTGTTTACGGCCTTTTCGCCGTTAGGCAGATAGAAAGTGTCCTCAAGACCGGTCCTTACGTTCCCTCCCAACTCCACGCACTTGCGGTGAAGGTCCCATATTTCTTTCCGTCCCACGGCGATAACCTGATAATGGGTACCTTCAATCATCTCTTCCACAAGGAGGGGAAGCCATTCGGGTTTAGCAGGCATGCCGCTTGCCACACCCATGACGCAGGAGATATGGGGGTCTCCTTTAAACATCCCGTTCCGCTTGAAAAGACCGACGCTTCGCACAATCCCGGAGTCAAAACACTCAAACTCCGGCACGACGTCGTTGGCCGTCATGATGTCAAGAAACTGTTTCACCTTTTCAACGGGGTTGTCAAAAAGCGCAGGCGGCCAGGCCCATGACCCGTTGCTCCTGAGTTTGAGGTAGTTGAGCGATCCGGCATTGCACGCGGCCATTTCGGGTTTGAATTTTTCAAGGCAGGCCACGGGACCGGAGATATCATGACCCATTACGCCTGTACTCATACAGATCATAATTTCCGGCACACGGTCCTTTATGGCCCCAAGGATCTCCCCCACCGTATCAAGGTCCCAAGTGGGCAGATGACCCAGCCCTTTCCCCTGGTTCCTGAAATGACAGTGAACAATAGTGGCCCCGGCATTAAATGCCTGTTCCGCATGGTCTGCCATCTCCTCAGGCGTCACAGGCACATTGTGGATCGCCGGATCAGTAAGCAGCCCTGTCAGGGCGCAGGTTATGACAGTCTTTGCACTCATTTGTGTCCTCCCCTTTGTAATTGAATATTTACTATTGAATATTGACCATTTGTGGAATCGCTTCGCTCTATCTTTTTCAATCCCATCCACAGATTACCCCAGTACGATTTTCCGAACCTACGGGGCAGGCGCAGATTAACGCAGATTATTCAAACATCCCGTCCATCCATTCATCCAACCATCCCCTGAATCTGTATAGGACGCAGATAAACGCAGATTTTCAGGATTACAAACATAAAGGACCGATTGACAAACCTCGTTAAGCGGTTGACGATCTCCGGATTAATATCCAGATC
>JAOZQV010000168.1 GCA_029932035.1 Deltaproteobacteria bacterium
CGGGATCAGAAGAACCGATAGTGTTTCTTGGAGGTTGAAGGACTCCACCCAAAGGCTCGAGTCTGTCCAGCCACTCCTTTTGTTGCCCCTAAAGGAATTGCTTTTTACTCGCCTATGGAGAGTACCCGCCGGTTTTGTGGCGGGCTCCGACTCAGCTTCTATCATATTCAGCCATTTCCTTCCTTCATTTCCTTCCTTGGCCGGATTTAAGAAACTTTTCACGTAGTCTTGCAGTTTTGTGACCAGCGAATGACTCGGTATGTATGACTCTGAAATCTCCGATTATCTCACCAGCCTTTGAATGGCGGGCACGGTGCTCTTTGAGGCGTCGTGACAGATTATTGGTAATTCCTACGTATCTTTTACCTGCTTTTCCCTTTAGAATATATAGGGTAATCATGGAAAGGTTATTGATTTGACAGATGTTACTGGTCGGGGCGAGAGGATTTGAACCTCCGACACCCTGCTCCCAAAGCAGGTGCGCTACCAGGCTGCGCCACGCCCCGATTTCGTTTCCATAATTCTTAGCAATAGAGAGGACAAAAGGTTTCTTTGGGAGGCTCTCCTCCTCCACTCCCGCCTTCAAAAGGCGGGATGCGCTACCAGGCTGCGCCACGCCCCGTTGTTTTGCTCAGGCAATTTGCATTTTAGTCATTTGCCGCGGCAAAATCAAGTCAATATTTAATCTTTAATTCCTTGACCAGCAAACAGCTTTCCCTTATAATATCAATCCAAATCAAGGGGTCACGTTTTAATTGTTTTTTAAGGATATGATTTACCCCGCTCAAATTATAAGAAAAACCTCAGGAGGCCTTACATGGACCTTTCCAGAAAGATTGGTATCGGAGTAGTCTCAATAATCCCCGCATTTGTACTGGGAGGCCTTGTCTGGGATTGGTTTGGGTCCTGGCTGGCAGTGCTTGGTGCGGTGGTGCTGGTAGGGATATTTTCCGGCTCCGTAATCTCGGGAAAATTCTCTACCCAATAGAACGTATAAAGCCACTATCCGTTTATTTCGGAGTGTGCGGTCAGATAACCAGAAGGATTTCCAATAAAAGCTAGTTTTTCATCCCGCCTATTGGCGGGACTCAAGACGCTAAGACCGCAAAGGGGGTTTTTGTTGCTTTTGCTCTGATCCTGGAAGAAGGACCCCAGAATCAGAACAGAACCAAGCCCTGACGGGCGATTAATGAATCAAAAAGCGCTCTTTTTTCTTTGCCGTCCTCTCAACGGCAAAGAAAATAATAAACGACTTTGCGTCCTTTGCGTCTCTGCGGTAAAAACAACCTGATATCAAAAATGTCCTGTTTTGGCTAACCGCACAGGTCCATTTCGATTAGGCAATCCCGAGTTTGAACTTCAGGGATTTCAACGTATTTTTCATGAGCATGGTGATTGTCATGGGGCCTACGCCACCGGGTACCGGCGTTATCCAGCCTGCAATCTCCTTGGCCGCATCAAAGTCCACATCCCCTCTGAGTATTGCGATCTTCTTGCCGGTTTTTTCGCTGATTTTTTCCCCTACACGGTTGACACCCACATCAATAACACAGGCGCCCGGTTTGATCCACTCGGGCTTAACGAGCCCTGGAACGCCTGCTGCAACAATCAGAATATCTGCCCGTTTGCAGTGAGACTCCATATCCTTCGTGCGTGTGTGTACCACTGTAACGGTCGAATTGGCGCCCTCTGCCTTTTGAAGCATCATGTTGGCGATAGGCTTTCCAACGATGTTGGAGCGGCCGACCACAACGGTCTCTGCACCGCTGGTTTCCACGCCTGCCCTGATAATCATCTCCTGGATCCCTGCCGGAGTACAGGGCGGGAATTTGACTTCAGCGCCTCCTATCATCAATCGTCCAACATTGACAGGATGAAACCCGTCCACATCTTTGTCCGGATCGATTGCGTTAAGGATCTTTTTTTCATCGATCTGCTTGGGAAGCGGCAACTGCACTAAAATGCCGTTAATCGAGTCGTCATTATTGTACTTGTCAATCAGGGCAAGAAGCGCCTCTTCAGAGACGTCTTCAGGTTGGTTGTCCTGGATCTCTTTAAATCCCAGCCGAGTGGCGGTTTTGATCTTGAGCGTCACGTAGGATATGGACGCAGGATTCTCACCGACCAGAATGGTTACGAGGCCCGGAACAACACCGTGTTTTTCCTTGATCTGTTTGACTTCCTTTTCGATTTCTTCGAGAATTTCTTCCCTGATTTCGGTTCCTTTGATCAATTTTGCTGTCATCTTAAATCTCCTTTGCTAAAAAATTTTGAACCCAACAGAAAAATCTGTTAATATTGAAAATATTACAGCCCCACACCGTGGCTGAATAACATACTCTCTCCCTTATATCAAATGTTTTGTATCAAAATTCCGTAACTGTTTTGGGTTGAGCGTCAGAGGGGTGGGGTTATGGGAGGAAAACCATGGAAACAAACCTTATTTATATCACTGTAGGTAGTATGGATGAGGCTAAGGCGATCGGGAAAGAGCTGGTTTCGAGCAGATTGGCTGCCTGCGCCAATATTATTGACAACATAAACGCCATATACTGGTGGGAGGGAGAGGTCCAGGATGAAAAAGAGGTGATCGTTTTGGCCAAAACCAAAGAATCACTTGTTTCCCGGTTGATTGATAAGGTGAAATCGATACACAGCTATGAGTGCCCATGCATAGTAAGCCTCCCGATTATTGATGGAAATAGTGCCTTTTTGGATTGGATCAGAGAGGAAACAAAGTGAGGGGGAGAGGCCACAGTTTATCCGTTCCTCTTTTTTTTCATCATTCTTAATATAAGGATCAGGACCACAAGACCTATCAATACCAGGATTGTGAGATTATAGCTGAACATTATTCGTGCTATCTTTTCCTTGACAATATCCCAGTTAGTGCCGATTGAATAACCGAGGCTGATCCAGATAAGATTCCATACAGAGGAACTGACAAGGGCGAGCAAGGTAACCCTCAGAACCTGTAGCTGTGATATCCCCCCGGCTATTGATATAACAGAGCGGATCCCGGGAAAGAATCTGTTTAACAATATAAGGAAGTAGCCATATTTTCGAAACCATTCCTCGGCCCGGATAATGTCCCTCGCTCTAAAAAACCGGTAGTCTTTCTCAATAAAAAAACGCCTGCCCAATAGGCTTCCGATCCAGAAAAGAAACATAAAACCGAACAGGCTCCCTAAGGTAGTAGAGAGATATACCCCGAAAAAAGACAGCCTCTGGGTGGCGACCAGGAAGGCCCCAAAGGCGGTAATGGTATCTCCCGGGATAGGGGGGAAAACATTCTCTACAAAGGCGCTCAGCCCTAATAAGAAATAAAGGAGGGTGTTGGGAAGTGAATTAAGCAGATTCAAGAAGCTGTCTAAATAGGACAACGGGTTTTTCTCCGGGTTGCGAGTTACGGGTTACGGGTTGCGAGTTGCGGGTTGCGGGTTACGAGTTGCGGGTTGCGAGTTGTCCCGCTGAAGACGGGATTTTCGCTGCGCTACAACAGGCATTCCCGCTCAAATCGGATTTTCGACCAGCATCCAGTATCCAGCAATGAAGTGCGGAGTGTGAAGTGTGGAGTTGAAAGTTTAAATCGGAATTCTTCCTTTCTCAACTTTAGGCACTCCAAACTCGTAACTTCAAACTTGAAAAAACAATACCCAATACCCAGTACCCAATACCCAGTACCCAGTATCCAGCATCCAGCATCCAGTATCAAGTATTCTTTTTGCCTTGACGGAACTTATCTCATTTGATATCTGATCGTATTTATTCAGGAGGTTGTTTTAGCATGGCAAAGAAAAAACTGAGCAGAAAAGAGCTTTTGAAACAGACTGATGAATTTTTGACCCTTTCCAACAGGGCGGCCATTTTTTTCAACGCTCATCTCCGTGGGCTGAAATATTTCGGGATCGCTGTTGCCGTTATCGTTGTAGGTTATTTAGCGGTGTACGGCTATATGCGCCACATTAACAAAAGTGGACAAGAAGTCTACAATATGGCCTATGATACCTTGACTGATAATCTTGAGCCTGATGTAACTCCTGAGAAGCTGAAAAAGGCGGAAGAGCTGTTTCAGAGAGTGATAGATGAATACGGAATGTCAAAGGCTGCTCGATTGGCTTTGCCACAGGTAGGGCATGTTAAGTTCGTTGAAAAAAAGTACGATGATGCCATCCTCTTTTTTGACAAATTCGCCGTTGAGGTCTCTGGAGATAGGGAGTATGAAACACTGAGTTCTATGGCCTTAGCCGGATGCTATGAGGCCAAGGGCGACTTGAAAAAGGCCATTTTTATCTTGCGTCCAATCGTGGAGGCCCCTGATAATCTGTTCAGGGAAACAGCTATGCTCAGTTTGGAACGTGTTTACAGGATTGATAACCAGCCTGAAAAGGCAAATGAAATCTTGAAAAGGTTTGTCCAGGAATATAAGACCTCTCCCTTCCTTCCCATGGCCAAGGCCCGTCTATGAAATTTGCAAGTTAGTGCCTGAACGAAATAGCCTCCCTATTTCATAATCTTAATCATAATCCCGCCTCGGCGGGACTCAAAACGATTATGATTAAGAGTACGATTAAGAGTATGAATCGAAAAACAAATTTGAAATGCCACTGCCCGCCCGGACCGGATCCGGTCTTTTTTCTTGACACCCATAAGCTCCTTCTTTATATTCAATTTATAGTGAAAATAGGGTTTTTAGGGAGGGGAAATCATGATTATAACTGAGATTCTGGCAAGAAACGCCAGGATGTATAGGGATGAGATTGCCCTTATTGAAAGAGAACCTGCAAAGGAGAGGCGGGTAGAAATCACATGGAAGGAATTCGATGAAATATCCAACCGGGTCGCCACTGCCCTGATCAAAAAGGGGATAAAAAAGGGAGACAAGGTCATCCACCTGATGATGAACTGCCTCGAATGGCTTCCGGTTTATTTCGGGATACTGAGGACAGGCGCTTGGGCCGTTCCCCTTAATTTCCGCTTCACATCTGATGACATCCGATATTGTGCAGATATCGCAGAGGCTAAGGCAATGATATTCGGAGAGGAGTTTGTGGAGCGTATTGACACGATCAAGGAAGATCTTGGGACCATAAAGGACTTCGTGTTTGTGGGACCTGACGATCTGAGGCCGGACTATGCCGAGTCATTCGATTCCTTTCTCGAAACAGGCTCGGCTGATAATCCCAATATCCCCACCGGTCTTTTAGATGAAGCTGCTCTCTATTTTACATCCGGCACCACTGGAGATCCAAAGCCGATCCTCCTGACCCACAAAAACCTCGAATTTGCCTGTGTTGTCGAAAACCGGCATCACAATCAAACCCACGATGATAATTTCTTATGCATCCCCCCCCTGTATCATACAGGCGCCAAGATGCACTGGTTTGGCAATTTCATTGTGGGGGCAAGGGGGGTGATTTTGAAGGGGATCAAGCCGGAATGGATCTTAGAGGCCGTATCCGAAGAGCAGGCTACCATAGTCTGGCTGCTGGTACCATGGGCACAGGACATCCTTATCGCCATTGAGAATGGCGAGGTCAATTTAGATGATTACAATCTGGACCAATGGCGGTTGATGCATATCGGGGCCCAGCCTGTGCCGCCAAGTTTAATCAGGAATTGGAAAAAGGTCTTTCCCAATCACGATTACGACACGAATTACGGGTTAAGCGAAACCACCGGCCCCGGCTGTGTTCACTTGGGGATGGAAAACCTTCATAAGGTGGGGGCAATCGGGGTTCCTGGATTTGATTGGGAGTTTAAGATCGTGGATCTTGATTCCAAGGAGGTGGTTAAGGGCGAACCCGGAGAACTTGTGGTCAAAGGTCCCGGTGTTATGAAGGAGTATTATAATAACCCGGAGGCAACAGAAAGTACTCTCACTGACGGCTGGCTTCTGACTGGTGATATGGCCCGGGAGGATGAAGACGGATTCATTTGGCTTGTGGACCGGAAGAAAGATGTCATAATCACTGGTGGCGAAAACATCTTTCCTGTGGAAATAGAAGATTTTATCATGGAGAATCAAAAGGTGCAGGACGTGGCCGTCATAGGAATCCCTGACGAACGTTTAGGCGAGATCGTAACTGCTGTTATAAAGATCAAGCCGGGATCCTCGATGGGTGAAGAAGAGGTCCTCAATCACTGTGAAGGGTTGCCCCGATATAAGAGGCCTCGCAAGATCATCTTTGACGATGTGCCCAGGAACCCCACGGGAAAGATAGAAAAGCCGAAACTCAGAAAAAAATACGCAGGTATGACTGAAAGCTTTAAGATATAACCACATCAACCTTTACCAATCGGGAGGGAAAAAGATGCACAAACTATTGACAGACACTCCTGGAGAAGAAATTCTTCTCTTAGGCAACGAGGCGATTGCCAGGGGGGCCTTGGAAGCAGGGGTATCCTTTGCCACATGCTATCCGGGAACGCCTTCCTCCGAGATTCCGGAAAACTTCTTTACAATCAGTCAGGAAACTGACCTCTACTTTGAATATTCAACAAATGAGAAGGTGGCCTTGGAGGTTGGAGCAGGCGCGGCTGTTGCAGGCCTGAGGACCATGGTAACCATGAAACATGTTGGTATGAACGTGGCCTCCGACCCGATGATGACCTTAGCCTATGTGGGTATCAAGGGAGGTATGGTTATCATAAATGCAGATGATCCTTCACTCTTTTCAAGTCAGAACGAACAGGACAACCGCTACTACGCACGGCTGTCAGGTCTCCCTATGTTAGAGCCGACGAACACGCAGGAGATGAAAGATATGACCGTGGAGGCCTTTGATCTGTCAGAGGAATTAGGCCTCCCTGTGATCATAAGGACCACCACGAGATTGGCCCATATCAGAGGGGCTGTCCGTCTTGGAGAGTTAAAGCCGATCAAGACATCGGCCCATTTTGAAAAAAGCCCCTTCCATTTTGTGGCTGTGCCGGCGGTTGCCCGGAATCTTCATAAGCTGCTCTTGGAAAAATATGATCAAGCAAGCGAGAAATCTGAGAGTGGCGCATATAATGAGATTATCGGTGAGGGTAAATGGGGTATCGTTACAAACGGGGCAAGTTTTAATTATGTAAAAGACGCTGTCTCGGACTTAGGGATAAAGGATAAGGTGAGTATCCTCAAATTAGGATTTTCATGGCCCATGCCGAAAAACCTCTGCGTAAGCTTCATGAAAGGGGTGGGCAAGGTCCTGGTTGTTGAGGAATTGGAGCCCATTAACGAGAATGAACTGAAGGCCATGGCCCAGGAAAACGGTATTTCCGTACCGATCAAGGGAAAAGGGGAGGGGGCCTTTTCCCGACTCTATGAGTATGATCCTGGTATGGTTCGCAAGGCGATTGCCCAATACTTTGGAGTAGATTATAAGCCTTATGAAATGCTAGACAGTTCAGATGCCCCGCAACTCCCGGGCAGGCCGCCCAATCTCTGTGCAGGATGCCCCCACCGTGCAACCTACTATGCGGTTAAGCAGGTCTACGGTACGGATACCGTCTACCCGACCGATATCGGCTGTTATACCTTAGGGCTTCTGCCCCCCATTTCCATGGCTGATTTTGTTATCTGCATGGGCTCTTCCGTCAGTTCCGGCTGTGGTTTTTCCAGGGCCACGGATCAAAAGGTGGTGTCATTTATCGGTGATTCCACCTTCTTTCACTCGGGTATTACCGGGCTTGTCAATGCGGTCCATAACAACCATAAGTTTACCCTGGTAATCTTGGATAATGGAACCACCGCAATGACAGGCCACCAGATCCATCCCGGTGTTGACACTGCCCCCATGGGTATTGAACTAACGCGTATACCGATCGAAAATGTAGTGAGGGGCCTTGGTGTAGAAGATGTTCATGTTGTCAAACCTTTTAAGCTGAAAAAGACCATCGAAGCGGTTAAGGCCACTATGGAATATGACGGTATATCAGTCATCATTTCG
>JAOZQV010000169.1 GCA_029932035.1 Deltaproteobacteria bacterium
AAGCAGTTTTTCATCGGCGCTTCCCCTGGACAGGGTCTTTGACAACCTGACATTGGGTAGTTCCTTCATAGTTGCCGTCGCCTCAATAAGGTTGTTTTCATCAATTTCGAGGGTGATCTCCACATTGAGACGTCCACGTTCCTTTCCTGGGGCTTCCGTTTTAGCTTGTGGCCCGTCTTTATCGTTGAGATCTTCCTCGTCGATTCCAAGCCAGAGATCGCCAATAGATTCCTCATTATCGTTTACCATATTGAAGAACTTCAGATGGACCAACTTCTGCTCCGGGTGTACCAGCTTGAAAGTTTCCGTCTCTTTGCACGGCAGGGGCGTGTTTTTTTCCACGAACAGATGTTTCTCGCCGTTCTCAAGATGGATATAGTAATCATGGGCTGCTGAGTGAACGATGTCGAACACGCCTTCATCAATGATATATTTCTCAAGGTCAAAATCGCAGTCGCCGCATTTCGAATCCGCCTGAGAGACCTTGGCGCCACATTTTGGACATTCGTATGTCTCCGCAAGACGATGACTTAAAATGGCAGCGCCCTCCGCAATGGCCAACATGGGTCGATTATGGACCATCACTTTTTCCGGACCAAACTCCCGCTTCATGGCTTCCACTACCCTGGGAATTTGTGAACTCCCCCCCACAAGGAGGACCTTGTCGATCAGATCCGGGGTAAAATGGATCGCTTCAAGCGTCTTCCGGGTAAGCCTGAGAGTATTATCCACCATGGGGCTAATCATTTCTTCAAACTGATCCCTTGTAATCTCCACATCCACATCTATCAGATCACCATCGTCATCTTTGAGAACCCCTAAGATTTCGATGTAGGCTTCGTCTTCAGAACTCAGTTGAATCTTGGCCTTTTCCACTGCAGCCTTCAATTCCCCACGGAACCTGTTCCTGACTTCTACATCCTGCCGCTCAACAAAGGCTTCCATGTCTTCGAAATCGTATTCCCCGGCAAGTTCGGTCAGCACATGGGTCATGAGAAGGCGATCAATGTCTTCGCCACCGAGCCACATATCCCCTCCTTTGCCCTGTTCGATGAATTGCCCTCCGCTGATAGTCAAAAAGGAAAGATCGAAGGTGCCGCCCCCAAAATCGAAAACAAGAACTGTTTTGGCCACATCTCCTTTGACATTGTCCACACCAAAAGAGATGGCTGCAGCAGTGGGTTCGGGCAAAAGCCTCTGAACTTTCAACCCCGCAAGAGCGGCCGCAGTCCTGGTTGCGTGCTTCTGTCTGTCGTTAAAATAGGCAGGTACGGTAATGACCGCATAAACAACCTCTCCTTCAAGGAACTTTCCGGCGTCCATCCGAATCTTTTTCAGTATCTCGGAAGAGATCTCTTCGGGAGTATACTCTTTTTGTCCCATGACAATCCCCAGACTGTTAGCCGTTCCTCTGGAATGGGCTTGGATCCGGTAACTCAAATGCTTTCCTTCAATGATCTTCTGCACCTCCTTGTTGAGGATGCTCCTTCCCATGAGGCGTTTTACAGCCACAACAGTGTTCTCCGGATCCTGTTTCATCCACTCCAGAGCATCCTTACCCACGACAAATGACGGTTTGGAAAAGGGAAGCTTTTTCTTTCTCATGGTCACACAGGAAGGGGTAATCTGTTCCCCTTCCGAATTCTTTATAATCTCGGTTTGAACTCTTTTGACAGCGCTAACCGAATTGGTGGTACCGAGGTCAATTCCAATTGATTTTGACATAAATAGTGTCTCTCTCCATTTCAAAGGTTCAAAGGTTCAGGGGTTCAAGGGTTCACGCCTACGTACAAAGTCCTTTTTACCAGGACTTTGGGCCTTCAATCTTGTCCCTAACACTGAACGTTGAACCCTTACCAAATTCCTCCGGGATAGGGGAACGGCCCCTTTTACTATTCTGCGGCCTCGTTTTCAAAAAGCCCCTTGATTTCTTCCCCTGAATATCCCAGACCCGTCAATATCTCTTCTGTATTTGAGCCCCTCCGGCCCTTTGCCTCTGTGGCCCTGCCCGGTGTCCGGGAGAGTTTGGGGGCAGGCGCCGGCTGGGGTACATCATCAATATTGATTATTATATCTCGTTCCTCGTTATGCGGGTGTTGACCCACTTCATCTAATTCCAAAACCGGAGCCACACAGGCGTCCTTCCCCTCAAAGATGGCTTCCCATTGATCCCGGGTTTTGGTCTTAAACACCTCGGCAAAACGTTCCGTCATTTCCGGCCATTTCGGCATATCGAACTGTTGTGGAAGGGATGAGGGATCAACACTCATTCCTGCAAGCAGTTCAGCATAAAACCTTCCCTCTATGGCGCCTACGGCCATAAATTTGCCGTCAGAGGTCTCATAGGTCTGGTAAAAGGGGGCGCCGCTGTCTAAGACATTGGTCCCGATATCAAGGGTCATCAGGTGGTGGGCCAGCATGCCGTAAAACAGGGTTGAAAGGTTGGCCGCGCCATCTAACATAGCCGCGTCCACCACCTGGCCCCTTCCGGAGTTGTTCTTTTCGATCAACGCCAACAGGATGCCCATGGCGCATAACATGCCGCCACCTGCAAAGTCGCCTAAGAGATTGCAGGGCGGGAGGGGCCTTTCCCCTTTTCTCTTGAAAAGTGAAAGGGCGCCTGAAAGGGCTATATAATTGATGTCGTGCCCGGCCATACTCGCATAGGCGCCATCCTGTCCCCAGCCTGTAAGGCGGGCATAGATCAGCTTTGGATTCACCCGGTGGGCATCATCCGGGCCCAATTGCAGGGACTCCATAACCCCGGGCCTGTATGGCTCCACTAAGACATCGGAATCCCCAATCATCCTTCTCACAATTTCAATGCCCTGATCGGTTTTCAGATTAACCCTCATGGACCGCTTCCCACGGTCAAAGGGATTCTTTTCCATAATGTTTGGGATCTCGGGTGCCCCCTTTGACAGCCGGTCAACGATGACCACATCGGCCCCGAAGTCAGCTAACAGCATTCCGCAATAAGGCGACGGGGCCAGACCCGCCATCTCGACTACCTTGATTCCGTCTAATGGCCGCATATGTTTCTCCTCAACAGTTGAAGGTTTACGGGTTTGGCAAAATAATTTGGGACAGAATAATTAGATCCGGGCGGTTTCATTCAGGTTCACCTCAGAGTGGGGAAATGGAATTTCTTATTGACGGGGGCTATGTTACGGCATGATGGGAGATTCTGTCAAGGCGATACCGGGTGGTTGAAAGCCCGCAATAAGCACATCTTGCCGCGCACCCCGACCTGTATGTCAAAAGCAGGTTAATAGAATAGAACCTGGCACTTCTGTAAAAAAGACCCGGTTTAGAACCGAGGGTCATTGCAGCGGCCAGGCTCATGCGCAAGAATTGTGGGCTTTCTAAAAGGCTCTCCCCGGATTGCTTCACATTTTCTCTTTCCTCTTCCTTCCAACAATCGACAATCATCAATCAACAATCATCAATCCAATGGTTTACCACTCTTCTTTTGAGAAATCGTGTGATACCGAACAACAGGTCCTCTGGTATCTTATCTTCAGTCCATAGTCCATGGCTAACCTGATAGCCTCATCAGATGGGAGGGCCATTCGATTTACACCCGCGTGGATGGCAAGTATTTCTGTACGGCTGTTTCCACGCTCCCTTGCGCAGCCAAGACTAATTTTCGTCTCAGGGAGGCAAAAACGCGCCTCGGTTATCAATTGGGCTATCTCCTCTGCCTTCAGTTGCCTTGCCTCCCATGATGGGGTGCCTGGAATTCTCATGAGGGAAACCATTACCATCTGCTTAATATCAAAACGTGAAATCATTTCAACAGCCCTCTGCTCCCCCACAATCATCCCATAGTTGAGCCCACATACGATATGGGGGATAACGGGTAGGGAGGCCTTTTGCAAAGACTCTAAAGAAGACTCAATACGCGATATACCAAAGTCCACGTGATAGACCATGCGGTATGTCTCATCGTCACCTATCACATCTATGAGTGCCTGATCAACACCCGCCTCTCTGAGATCCCGGGCCATTGCGTAATCGATTAGACCGCAATGAATTGAAATGTAGAGATCTGTGTCCCTCTTGACCTCTGAAATAGCCCGGATAAAACCCTTCCACGGCAAACGTCCCTCTGTGTCACATCCCCCGCTGATCAAGACCCCCAATTTGCCTTTTTTTGCCAGATCAAGGCATTTCTTAACCAAGATATCAGGTTTTTCAGCAGAGATCATCGGCTCTAAGGTCTTTGACTGGCAATGGTCGCAGTGAAGCGCGCAATGGCTTCCGGTGATAGAAATTGCCGGGTATTCCCCTGAGAGGCCATTATATGAAAACATACCGGGAAGATAGAATGTAATTTCTTTGCCAAATCTCTTCCAGGACATTTCTCTGGCCCTGACTAATCTCTCATCAAGCGTTTGCATAATACTCCCTGAATGCGACTCAGCAATATCTGATAATCTCGAGCCGATCTCAGTCTTGCTCCATGCACGAGGACTCCGTCAAGGTGCGGAGATAAACAAATCACGGTCCTGTCGTTTGAGGAACAAATCAAACCATCAAGACCTGCATCCAGTCGTCAACGCGGATGCCGGGCGTTTCAACATCCTCCTCGGCATAAAAGGATGCAAGCAGATCGGGAACATCTTCAACGGCCCTGTTTTCAATCCTTGCTTCGAGCCAGCTAATGGCCTCTTCAGGAAAGCAGAAGAAATCTCCGGACAGCCGGACATTAGCAAATCTGCCCTCATTGACCTGAAAAGCTGCCTTGATGAGCCCGCCTTGAGCCTTGTGTATCTTATGAACCACATTAATGCCGGCCCTTATCTTGACATCCCGGCCCTCCAATCGCCTTCCCTTCTGATGGAGCCACTCATCAGTCAGCATCCGGGACCTAAGCGCATCAACCGTATCTCTCAGCAGGCCATCCATTTGAACGGATTTCATCGGCCCTAACAACCCCTGAAAGGCTTCTGCCATCAGGGTGTTCAGGCTCGACTTGTTCCACTTCTCCGTCTTATCCTCACCCAATTCGCGCCGTATGGTGGTAAGATTCTCTTTTAGCGTCTTGTGGACCTTGTCACGAAATTTTTCATCCGGGACCTTAAGAACCCTTGTCATCATTTCATAGTTGAAATCAACGATCAGGTTTCCCACGAAAACGACACATTCCCCTATTTCCGCGGCGCCTGTTCCCGATATCTTACGTGTCCCTGCTATTATATCGTTAACCGGTTTGTATTCAACCGGGATTCCAATCTTTTGATAGACATCGATAACAGGCTGAAGAAATTTCCTATAAAAGGTCTCCTTTTTCTTAGGGACCTCCGGGTTATTTTTGTGGAGAATCAGTTGGAAAAAAAGCTGGTTCCCGTCTAAATATACTGCTCCTCCACCGACCTCGCGTTTGAAGACCGGAATATGATTTGCCTTGCAGTAATCAAGATCTACTTCCTGTTCTGCATCCTGGTGAAAACCGATACAAACATAGGGTGTTGAAGGGGAAACGAAGCAGAGAGCCTCACGCCCTAAAGCGGCCAAGGCATGATAAATCAGTTGCGACTCATCCCAGGGTACCTTCCCTAAGTTGTAAAGTTCCATTTCTCAGACCTCCTTTGAATAAGTAATATCATCAATCCAAAACCCTCTGCCGGCAGTTCGTCTCAGTTGCAAAGCATATGAGAATGGCAGATATAACCGACCATCCAATCATAAGAGTAAATGCGGATTGGTACGCGCCGAGATGGTAGCTCCTTATCCCGTTTTCCAGCAGCCCATTCCAGTTGCTGTCAAGGACATAACCCATGGCCGGCTGAAGCACCATGGGACCGATCATGACCCCCATGTTGCACACCCCGGATACAGTGCCTGCTAACGAAGGAGGAACAGATTCTTTGACAAAGGCAAAGCCCAAAATCATGGCGCCGGAGGCAAAACCTACAAGTGACAGGAGCGATGTCAAAACCCAAACAGGCAGGTCCGGAACAAGCAGGATCAGACTCCAGCCGACACATGCGGCAAAACAGCCCATCACATAAATCGGCTTTCTGCGGCCTATCCTGTCTGAGAGGGCGCCAAGCAGAGGCCCGCCAACGGCCCAGGCCACCAACAACATTGACGTTAAGGCAGCGCTCTTTGCAGGAGTCAACCCATAATGAGTGGCAAGAAACGGTACACCCCACAGACCGGAAAATGCCAGAACCGGACCCGCAAGCCCGCTTGGAGCGATCGAGAGCAGCCAGGTGTTTTTATAACAAAACACCTCTAATAAACCGGTCAATAATGATGCCGGCGAATGGCCACCGGTAATGGGAGGGGGTGCGAAACTGGTATAGCCCCGTTCAGATGGATCATCTCTCACAATGATCCAGAGAGAAACAGCGATAATCAAGGAGACACCGGCCGAGGCCATCATCACCGGTCTCCATCCAAATTGATCAGCGAGGATCCGCAAAGGCACACCCGCTGACACGGCCCCGGCAATACCGAAAAAAAGTCCCAAACCGCTCGTCATGGCAAAGCGGCGCGGGGGAAACCAGTGGATCGACAGTATGAGCAAGGCAACCCAGCCCACACCCACCGAGCCGCCTATCAGAAGACGTCCAAGATTGGCGAAGAGAATGTTTGGGGCAGCAGCAAAGAGAAATGCCCCTAATGCGGCAATAAAGGCGCCGGCGGTTAGCAGTTTCTTGGGTCCCCAGTAATCTGCAAGAATTCCTGTAGGGATCTGCACTGCAACATAGCTGTAAAAATAAAAGGCCGAGAGGTTCCCTAAAGCGGCTGCACCAATATTGAAATCAGCCATCAGGTAATCTGTCATAACGGCCGGGGCAACCCGCTGGTAGAAACCGCTCAGATAAAAAGCAGCCCCAAGTCCCCAGACGACCCATGACAGATAGGCGGGCGGGTATTTTATGGAATCAGGCATCAGACATTGCCCGGACCACCAAATCCGTAATGTCTAATACATCGAGATCGACCTTTTCTCTCCTCGCCTTCCCCTTGATAGTCCTGATACACTGCTGGCACGAGGTCACCACCGTTTTAGCGCCGGTTCGCTGTATTTCTGCCAGCTTGTTCCAGGCTATATTCCCCGAGAGACCGGAATCCGCCATCTCTAAATTGCCCCCACCGCCGCAGCATATGCTCTGGGCGCGGTTGTTCTCCAATTCCACAAGGGTGAGGCCGGAGATAGACTCAATTACTTCCCTCGGGGCATCAAAGACACCCCCGTTCCTCCCCAAATCGCAAGGATCGTGGTAGGTCACTGTTTCGTGCAGTTCTCCTAAAGGAATCTTCCCCTCCTTGATCAGCCTTTGAATAAATTGGGTGGAATGAAAAAGCTCCAGATCGGTATTGTAGTACTCCTTCCAGGTCCGGTAACAGGAGGGACAGGAAAACACCATCCTACTCGCCCCTAACCCCTTTACTTGCTCTATATTGTGCTCGATCAGCTCCCCCATTTTCTCGGGCGCCCCTGCGCCGATCAATGGAAAACCGCAGCACCACTCTTCTCCTGCTAAGATAGTAAAGTCCACATCAGCCGCCTCTAAGATCCGGACCATATTTTGGGGAATTGACTGTACCATCGGGAAAAAGGAGGAAACGCAGCCCACAAAGTATACGACCTCTGCCCTCTCCTTCTCGTACATATGGTCTGGGAGCTCGTTTATGTCATCCCGCCAGTCTCCCCGTTCGCTGTTATCCTCATCAGAGATATTATGGTTGACGACAAGCGATTGGATGGCGGGTTCAACATTCGGATGGATACCCCCCCTGCCAACGATTTCTTCCCGCATGCCAACAAGAACATCTGTCAGTTTCACGCCACTTGGGCATGTCACAGAGCAGGCCCCACAGAGGAGGCATTTTGCAAAAATGTCGCGATAATGCTCGCTTATGTCCAGATCTC